>JALZWC010000956.1 GCA_023300255.1 Saprospiraceae bacterium
AAATCTTACGTAGCTAGGCTATGTGCGACTTTTTTAAAACCAACTAGCAAAAAAATAAGCTCATTTAAATTGTCATCTTATTTATGTCCGACTACTTATATTTTATTATAAGAACTTTTCGTATATAATTTCACTTATAGACCTACAATGAAAGTGCTAAGAAATCTACTTATTATCTTTTCCCTGTCATTAGGGGTATTTACCCTAACAGCACAGGATATTCACTTTTCTCAATTCTATATGTCTCCGCTTAACTTGAATCCTGCAATGACTGGTGTCATGAACAGTCAAGTTAGAGTCATTGGTAATTATAGAAATCAATGGGCCAGTGTATTGAAATCCAATGCCTTCTCTACTTATTCTGTGTCTTATGACCAGAAAATAGCAGTAGGTCGGTATGACTATTTTGGTATAGGAGGTACTTTTTGGGGAGATAAGGCTGGACAATCAGACTTTAAAACCTTACAAGGTAAAATGTCCGCTTCTTATAGTAAACGTATGGGCGGCTATAGAAGTAAGTCGCATTATTTAGTAGTCGGTGCAGAAGCAGGCGTATCTCAAAGAAGTATTGATTTTTTAAACCTTAGATGGGGATCTCAACATGATGGAGAGGGTGGATTTGATGCTACTGCTATTTCAGGGGAAGATTTTGACAGAGATAACTTCTTATTTGCAGATTTATCTGCTGGTTTGATGTGGTTTACTGTTTTTGATGAGTATAGCAACTTTTATATCGGAGGTGCTTTTAGTCACTTGAACAGAGCTAATCAATCATTTAATAGTGAAGAAGACATTCCTTTATATAGTAAATTTACGATTCACGCTGGTGCGGAATTAATGGGGCAATCTAGAGTGGGGCTTGTACCAGGTTTGGTTGCTTTCTTTCAAGGGCCTTCTTTTGAGTTAAATGCGGGTACTAGTTTAAAGTTTTTGATGGGTGGCAGAAAGAGAAGTAAGAATGCGGATAGTCAGTCTTTCCAAATAGGTGCTTGGGTTCGTTTAGCGAATCGGGTAAATGGAGTGACTAACACTATTGTAACTCCAAATCCTGATCCAACACTGCCTCCTACAACAACTACCGTAACAAGTGACGACGTTTCTGTTTGGGTAGATGCGGTGATCTTATCTACTAGATTTGATTATAATGATTTTGGTTTAGGGTTTAGTTATGATGTCAATGTATCTAACTTAAAGCCAGCGAGTAACTCCAATGGTGCCTTTGAATTTTCTATCATTTATAAAATACGAGGAGCAGATAAAAGAGGTGTATATTGTCCTAACTTCTAATTAGAACCTACACAACTTCTAGTCAATTCCATACAAATACCCCACCTTTTACTATAAAAGGTGGGGTATTTTTATTATAATTGCAGACTTAGAAACGAGTAAAACATAACTAATAGCTTATTTTTCACTTGTTCCTTATGAGAAAACACAAGACTACGTTAGAGCAGATTTTTGAATCTGTTGATTACCTATGAAATACTAACGTAATCAAAAAAAAGGTAAAACTATGTTTGGAAGTAAAAAAAGTAAGCAATCTGATGCTACCAATTCAATGAATTCTAAAAACCTTGCTTTAAATACGCTGGTAAATGGAACAGAGGTAGAAGGTAATATAAAAACAGAAAGTGACATTAGAATAGATGGTACTTTAATAGGCAATCTATCTTGTGCCGCAAAAGTTATCATAGGCCCAAGTGGTATTATAGAAGGCGATGTTAATTGTCAAAGTGCCGTTATAGAAGGTTCCTTTGAAGGGCTATTAGAAGTCGCTGGTAATCTAACATTAAAAGAAACTGCTGTTATTAATGGAGAAGCGGCATATGATAAGTTAGTCGTTCACCAAGGTGCAGTAATTAATGCAACC
Source organism: Saprospiraceae bacterium (assembly GCA_023300255.1). GTDB lineage: Bacteria > Bacteroidota > Bacteroidia > Chitinophagales > Saprospiraceae > JAFMDF01. The sequence continues at coordinate 1,871 of JALZWC010000956.1, forward strand.
ATTCGCCGTAAAGGAGCGAATCCAACTGATAATACGATTGTCAAAAAAGTCAACTCAAAATCAAAACAAGAAGTCGAAGCCTAATAACCCGAATGCAGTACTCAAGTATTCTGGGATGGCTTTTCAGATGGCTTTCATTCTAGGCTTAGGGGTTTTTCTAGGCATGCAATTGGATAGCCATTTTGGAACAGAGAAGCCCTATTTGACTGCTTTGTGTGCTATTTTAGCGTTTCCAGTTGCGTTTTATGTATCAGTTAAAGATTTATTATAGAAAGACGTAATTGCTAGACATGAAGTGTCAGATATAATTGTAGAAACTAATAGCCTTTACAAGGCTTGTTCCTATTAAAAAATACTTTTTCTAGTAACTGTTCAGTATTCGTTATCGCCAATAAGAAAATTGAACGCAGAGCGGCAGAGATTTTTTCGTAGAAAAAATCTAAAAGCTCCGCGTCTCTGCGTTCAAAAACAGACATTGGCTTTAGCCAATGCGAAATAATTACTTTTTCTATATATTACTTGGTGTTCTAGACACTAGACCCCCTCGCTTCTTACACCTAAGTAAGTAGTTCCAAAAAATAAAATATGCCTCCCGCTTCCTTTCTTACCTCTCTAACAATCATATCCGTACTTACAGCAATAGGCTTATTTGGATTAAATCAGATAAGTGCAATCGCTCCTTATAGTAACTTCTCTTGGCTATGTTTAAGTGGTTTTATTGGTTTATCCTTACTCATGTATTTAGCAGGCCATTTAACAGTCAAAAGCGATAACAAGCACCTTTTTACTAGTATTATATTAGGTTCAACGCTTGGTAAAATGGTGCTATCTTTAGTCTTGGTTCTTTTATACCACAAATTTGCGATGCCTACTTCTAAAGCTTTTGTGATTCCATTTTTTATAGTATACTTGGTTTTTACTAGTTTTGAAACTTGGTTTATGATGAAATTGGGAAAACAACAGAGATAATAAGGAGAAGTCAGAGGTCAGATCGCTTCGCTGTCAGATCGCCTACGGCTGTTAGAAACATTACGTTGTCAACGTTTGGCGTCTGACAGTCTTGGAAAGACGTTCTGACTTCTGACACCTGACTTCTAATTAAAAAATATGTTTGAAAAAGACTCTTTAATTATCGGACTATTGATCGGTTTATGTGTTCCCTTTGTGGGATACGCTACCATTCAAATGATATTTGAACAAATAGCAGAATTAGAATTTTTAAATCCCGATACGCGTAGTATTTATTTTAGAGAACGAACAATTGCCATCTTAGCCGTTTGTTTGAATTTGATCCCTTTTCAATTGTTTAAGAAACGACGGAATGAAAAAACAATGCAGGGTATATTGATCGTTACCTTTATATATGTTTTTGTATGGATTTATTATTTTGCTAATTTGATGTTCTTGAATTAAGTAGTTAGTTAATCGTTATCTGACTATAGATCGTCAGATATAAAATCGGTAGAATGTGGCACAACTCAGAGAGTTGTGTTACGGCTCATAGCTAAGTGTAACACGACTCTCTGAGTTGTGCAAGCTTTTTATGAAAAACTAAATATTACCATTTTTTATCTGACGCTCTATAGAAAGCTAAACTATAATTAGTTAGGCTTATTATATGGTGTACGTATGTTGAAGAAGTTATTCTGAAACTAGCAGATTATTAAGATTAACCGAACAGCTCTGCTCCTTGGGGGCAGGGCTGTACAGTTCTTTTAAATTGTAATATATTTTTTAGCTGAAAACTAATTTTTTTGATTTAGATCAATCATAAATCATACATCATAAATCATAAATCATACATCCATTCAGTATGCAATCTACATGGATGTATGATTTATGAATTTTGATGTAAGATTTGATCATTCAAAGAAAAGAATTGTTAATTTATAAATACCAAAAATAAAGAACTGTACAACCCCCCATGGGGGAGCGAAATAGGAAAAGCGCAGAAAACAAGAATAATCTTAATATTCCATAAAATTTTAATACACAATGTACTAAGTCAATCGACATCTAACTTGACTTATCACTTAGGAAAATGAAGTACTATTTAATAGTAGGAGAAGCCTCTGGTGATCTTCATGCGGCTAATTTAATGAAAGCCTTGCAAAAGGAAGACCGTCAAACAGATTTTCGTTTTTGGGGTGGTGATTTGATGGCAGCTGTTGGCGGACAATTAGTAAAACATTATCGAGAATTAGCCTTCATGGGTATTATCGAAGTGCTTAAAAACTTACGGACTATTAAGCAGAATTTTCGATCTTGTAAAAAAGATATTTTAAACTACCAACCAGATGTATTAATTCTTATTGACTATTCTGGATTTAATTTACGGATGGCAAAATGGGCAAAGCAGGAAGGCTTAAAAGTGTTCTATTATATTGCACCACAAGTTTGGGCATCGAGATCGGATAGGGCAAAAGATATTAAGCAATATGTTGATCAGCTATTTGCAACGCTACCTTTTGAGCGGGCGTTTTATGAAAAATACGGGATGCCAATTAATTTTGTCGGCCACCCTCTATTAGATGTCGTAGACCAATATTCATTTGACGCTTCCTTTTTATCTACCCACCATATCAATCAACCTATTATCGCTTTACTACCAGGTAGTCGGAAACAAGAAATCAATAAAGTACTAGCAGTACTATTGCCGATAGTTGATTTTTTTAAAGACTATCAATTTGTAATTGCTGCTGCTCCTGCTATTCCCTTGTCTTTTTATAAGGATATTATAGCTAAAACTAGTAGTCGTGCTTCTATAAAATTGATAAGAGGTAGTACCTATGATATCCTTAAAAATTCGAGGGCAGCTATAGTAACTTCTGGGACGGCTACTTTGGAAGCCGCTTTATTAGATGTGCCCCAAGTCGTTTGCTATAAAGGAAATTGGCTGTCCTATCAAATCGCTAAACGATTTATTAAAGTACCTTATATTTCTCTAGTGAATCTAATAGTAGAGCGAGAATTAGTTAAAGAATTGATACAGCATGATTTAACAGTAGCAAACGTTCAGGAAGAACTAACATTGCTATTAAGGGAAGAAAAAGCTAGTGTTATTAAGAATGGTTATCAGGCTATTCGAATAGCACTAGGAGAGAAGGGAGCTTCAGAAAGAACCGCTCAGTTGATGGTCGAGTACCTGAGGGAAGGAGGTACGGATCTATAAGGAATGTGTATGGAATAAGTTCGTAATTTAGGGTAGCTTATTTTGTTCTTAGTT
>JALZWC010000957.1 GCA_023300255.1 Saprospiraceae bacterium
ATTCTTTTATCTACCTTATTCGCATTATTAGGAAGCGGAGCATATTCTTTTGGATCAATCACTTTCTTACGATTTCCAGTTTCTAAATCAATAAAAGTTACGCTAGGCTCTGGTTTGTTATTTTTCGTTTGTTCTAAAACCTTTTGCTCATATTCTGCCTCATCAATGTATACAATATTAGGATTCTTCAATTCTTCAATATAGATTTCTCCAAGTGCCAGCGCAGAAAATAAAATCAATAATCCTTGCTTCCAATAGGATCTAGAAAAACGAAGATAGTCCCCCGTATTGATGGAAGGGATTGCTTTAGAAGTATTAAAAGAAGGCAATCTTTTTTTAATAAAATTAGGTAGCTTTAACCATCTGAATCGTTGTCGAGTAATTGTTGTTGAAGCATCAAAGAACTGCTTTATTTTACCTTTTTTTCCAGCAATTTCTCTAGCAGGAGTCATTATCAAAGAAGGCTGTAATTCGGAATTGACCATTATTAATCCAATTCCTTTTTTCGCACATTGTTTTTTTAATTCAACTAAATATTTATTAGTAGAATTTTCGAATACATCTTCTCCATATGACACCCATTGTTCGTCTACTCGATAACTATCAAATTGAGCTAAGGCAAATATATACCGATACCTAGGAAAATTGGAATATCTACAGACCATGACATACCCTAGTAAAGTGGTCATTAATACGGAAAAGAAGCCACCCCAAAATCTCATTGCTCCTAATTCATTAAGGGTATACTGATCGTTAAGATAGTTGTAGCCATAAGATGTTGCGGCTACCATACTTGCAATGGTGAGTGCATCTAAAACTAAAAGCGTATTTTGAACTTTATATTGAATTTCTTCTGCTGTTTCTTGAGAGGTGGCCTCAAAGGTAGCAGTAAATGGAATGCCTGTTTTTTTCTGATTTTTTCCGTCCTCCTCCAATAGATCTTCTTCTTTGAGGTCGGAGCTATCCTCACCGATATAAAACTTCAAAAATCCATCTGCGATAATACCATCCTCAGACACCATATCTAAGTGGGCCTCTGTGTGTCCAAAGCCTCTAGAGCTGTTATTTTTATAATAACTCTTCAGAAATCCAAGCGTACAATGCTTGATATTATCTTCCGAAAGTTGGTAATTCATTTGAATCAATTATACGTGTGTGTAGTCTTACCGAGCCGATATTTGAAGTTTGTACCTTCAAATGGTTATTCTTTACTCGTTCCTAAATAATTAAATAACCGAATAGTTTCCATTGCTTCTTTTACATCATGTACCCTTAAAATAGCTGCCCCTTGCTGTAAGGCTATTAGATTTAATACAGTGGTCCCATTAAGGGCCTCTTGTGGCGTACAGTCTAATACTTTATAAATCATGGACTTTCTAGAAAGACCCGCTAATATAGGTACCTCTAGTATCTTAAAGGTATGCATTTCTTTTAATAATTGATAATTATGGCTTAAGTGCTTACCAAAACCAAATCCGGGATCAATAATCACATCTTTTACCCCTAAAGCTCTAAGTTTACCTAATTCAGCGATTAAAAAATCTAAGACCTCTAGTTTTACCGCTTCATAGGTAGGTTCCTGTTGCATATCCTTAGGCTTTCCCTGCATATGCATAAGTATATAAGGAACTCCTAATTGAGCAACTGTTTCGTACATTGCCGAGTCGATTTTTCCTGCCGAAATATCATTAACTATAGCTGCACCTGCTTCTATTGCTGCTTTGGCGACTACTGATTGAACGGTATCAATGGATAGTATAGCGGTTGGAAACTGCTTATTAATAGCTTTAATAACTGGTAATACTCTTTTCAATTCTTCCTCAACAGATATAATAGCTGCCCCTGGGCGAGAAGACATACCTCCAATGTCTAAAATAGTAGCTCCTTCTTCCAGCATTTGTGCTGCTTTCTTTACAACGGTACTTATATTCGTATTGGTTCCTCCGTCATAGAAAGAATCTGGTGTGATATTTAGAATACCCATTACTATGGGCTTTTCTATAGAAATTAAATGTCCTTTACAATTGATCGTCTGCTGCGGTGATAGCATATTATTTATTTCTTGACAGAGTAGAGAATAGAGATGAATTTCGTTTACAAACAACTAAATTTCGTTATTTGTAAAGGTATTCTGTCTCTATTTTCTCCTCTCTATTCTAATTCTATGTATAGTATGGTATTTCCTATTCCATTAGAGTGGCTGAAAAGTCATTATCGTAATATATAAGTAGTGTGACAAGAATAAGTTAACAATTTTAATTACCTATTATAAAAACGACTTTTCATTCACCCTATATTCCATTAAGAATTCATTAGTTTTGCGATTCGTAAAAATGATTCTTTTTATTTAATTAGACAATGCATATAGGATATGTTTGAACATACAACGCAAGTAAGAGTTAGATATAGTGAAACAGATAAAATGGGCTACCTATATTATGGACATTACCCTAAATATTACGAAATAGGTCGAGTGGAATCCCTAAGAGATTTGGGAATTAGATATAGGGACCTAGAGGATATCCATCAGATTATGATGCCCGTGATGACCTTAAACATGCGATATGTTCGGCCTGCTCATTATGACGATTTATTGACTGTAAAAACAGTGATTCGACATCTTCCGACTAGTACGATTAGTTTTCATATGGAAGTATTTAATGAGCAACAAAAATTAGTGAACGGCGGAATGGTAAAGCTATGTTTTGTTGATAAAAAAACTAATAAGACGATACCTGCACCAAAGATTTTATTAGATAAGTTGGAAACTTATTTTGAAGCTATTTAAGGACAAGTTTATCTAATTGGTTAATACTTTATATTATATTAAATGAAAGAGACATAATAAGATGAGCCATAATACGAAGTAATTTTTTCTTCTAAAAACTCTTTGAAAACCGCATATAACCTAGCACTAAGGCAAAGTTTCACTACCGTACACTTTTATAAAATCGAGGATTCTTGTAGGGGCAATCCCTTGTGGTTGCCCT
>JALZWC010000958.1 GCA_023300255.1 Saprospiraceae bacterium
AAGTCGCACATAGCCTAGCTACGTAAGACCTTTTTTAAAGACAAATAGCGAGAAAAGAAGCCATTTTAATGTTAGGTTATTTTTGGCCGACTACTTATTACAACTCCAAAGACTTCTTCATTTTTTCAAACATCAATTCCTCTGGATCATTACTCGCATTTTCCTCAATATGTATGAGCCATTGATCCGTTAAACGAATAAGAGAAAAGTAATCCTCAATCAGATCGCCATCTTCCCGCAAGGTATATTTACAAATCGCTTTATCTGCTGCCTCCGTACAAGTCATATTAATAAATTGGGTCGTCTCATTTAGTCCATTGTGTACGATTAGTTCTTTATTTTCAATCAACCATTTTTTAGTTGCTGGACTACCCAGCAACAATGCTTTATCTATTTGATTATTATCCAATACCTTTTGCCATAAGCGACATATAGTTTCAGGTGTATTAGGGATAATGAAGGCCTCGGTCTTTTTAGATGCCGTAGGTTCATTTTGGCAAGCATAGAGTAATCCTAAAAATAGGAAGTACAATAGATAATTACTTTTCATCCTTTAAATTCTTAAAAAAAGCTAGTAAGCTATTGGCTCCTTGGAATGGGGATAATTGATTGTTCAATACTGCTTTTTCTATTTTAATTAATTCTTGTTGTATATCTTTATTTTTAAAGAAAGCATCTTGCAATCCTTGATTAATGGAGGAAGTTAGCCAATATTTTGTTTGGTTCTGTCTATTCTTTTGGAAAAAATTATTTTCTTTAATTAAACCAAAATATTGCTCGATCTGTTCCCAGATTTCTTCCATTCCTTGTTCGTGTAAAGCAGAGCAAGCAATCGCAGTCGCTGTCCAATTACTATCTTTAGGTGGAAACAAATGTAAGGCATTTTTATAATCCCGCTTCGTTTGTTTTGCTAAAGTAATTCTATCTCCATCCGATTTATTAATGATCGCAATATCTGCCATTTCTACAATCCCTCTTTTAATCCCTTGAAGCTCATCCCCTGCTCCTGGAAGAAGTAATAGTAAAAAGAGATCCACCATAGAATGAACCATTATTTCAGATTGTCCAACACCAACGGTTTCTACTAAAATCGTATCATAACCTGCTGCTTCACACAAAATCATCGTTTCTCTTGTCTTACGTGCTACCCCTCCCAAAGAAGCGCCTGAAGGAGATGGTCGAATAAATGCCGCGTCGTTACTAGATAAACGTTCCATCCTAGTCTTATCCCCTAATATACTCCCCCCACTTAATTGACTAGAAGGATCTACTGCAAGGACTGCTAACTTACATCCCTTCTCAATCAAATAACTACCAAAGGCTTCTACAAAAGTACTCTTACCAACCCCCGGTGCTCCTGTAATACCAATCCGAATAGACTTGTTCGCATACGGTAAGCACTGATCTATAATTTCTACAGCCAGTTTTTGGTCTACGGCATGCACACTCTCTATAATCGTAATAGCTTGCCCCAATACCACTCTATCTCCTGCTAATATAGCTTTAGCATAGGCATTCGCTGTTAATCGATGCTTCTTATTAGTAGCAAGTAATTTTTTTAAATTAGGATTTAAACTAGATGGCATCCTATTTTTAGAAGAATCTGACATAGGTATAAAAGTACATATAATTTTGGATTAAGACTTCTAGAAATCAGATCGTTTCTCTGTCAGATTTTAGACTTGTTTTCCATATAGTGATACCAATCGGACCACGCTAGTGATCCGATTGAGGGGAGCGATGATCATTTTCTCATCGGATCACTAGCGTGGAATGTCGTCAACTTAGAAAAAGCATGATAGTATAGTTGCAGTTACAAACTGCGACTATTCTACCGTGCTTTTCTTAAGTTGACGACATTCCATTAGCGTGGTCCGGTAAAAAATTCTAAAGTATCAAAGTAGAGCTAAATGGCTGAATTGATTAAATTCCTATATTCCACAAAATTATAGTCCAGTAATACAATCTTAGATAGATTATCTACGTATAGTATCTATTCAGATGAGATTTCATTTAATAATTAACAAGTATACATGTTTTTTTTAGACCACCTTACAGAAAGTGTTAAACAAATTGCAGTAGATGCAGGAGCTGTCATCATGGATGTTTATAAAGATGAAGCAAGTTTTAAAGTAACAAAGAAGAAAGACGACAGTCCTTTAACGATAGCTGATGAAAGAGCGAATACGGTTATTTGTGCAGGCTTAAAAAGATTAACTCCTAATATTCCAATCATCTCAGAAGAGAACAAAGAGATTGCGTATAAGAAGCGTAAAAGATTCATCTTTGCTTGGTTAGTAGATCCAGTAGATGGTACTAAAGAATTCATTAAAAGAAATGGAGAATTCACTGTAAACATTGCTTTGCTATATAGAGGCAAAACTATTTTCGGTGTGGTCTACGTACCTGTAACAAAAGAATTATTTTGGGGCATGAAAGGAAAGGGGGCATTTGTAGCTGTTGGTAAAAGAAAACCAAAGCAATTAAAAGCACCGAAGTTTACCATGCAAGATCAAGGACTGAGCGTGGTGTGTTCTAGATCTCATTTAAACGAAGAAACGGCTACCTTTATTAAGCAATTGAAAAGACCTAAGAAAGTATCAAAAGGTAGTTCTTTAAAATTCTTAATTTTAGCACAAGGTGGTGCACATGTATATCCTCGATTAGCACCAACTATGGAATGGGATACGGGTGCTGCTCAAATTGTTTTGGAAGAAGCTGGCGGGAAAGTAATTAATGTAGAAACAGAGGAGCCTTTAGGATATAATAAAGAGAATTTAAGAAATCCTCATTTTGTAGCATATGGAAATGTACAGTAAACCTTATATTGAAATGACTAGAACTGCCAGTTTTCTAAAAACTGGCAGTTCTTTCTATTTAAAAAAAATCAAGATAAACGCTATTATTTTAGTAATTATTCAGTATTGGCTAAAACCAATGTTCTTTTTTGAACGCAGAGATGCAGAGATGCAGCGTTCAGTTTTTTCATTGGCGACAGCCAATGCTAAACAGTTATTAATTTTATTCTTGTTCTCCCTATTTTTTTCTTTTTCCACAAAAGCACAATCTACAGATACCACCTTCCAAACAATAGATTCTCTTCCCATTCAGGCTACCTTCTTAACGACAGATGCACTACATCAAATTTACATTGCTACCGAGGAAGGGGAAATACTAAAGCTAGCTAAAGATGGGGAAAAATTATTTGAATACAATAATCGAAGACTAGGACGAGTGAGTTCCATAGATGCAACGAATCCTTTTAATATATTGGTGTATTATGGTGATTTGGCCACTGTCGTATTATTAGACCGTACCTTGTCTCCTCTAAAAGAAATCAACTTATTTGATCTCAATATATTCGAAGCACAAGCAGTAGGCCTATCCAATGATAACCATATTTGGATCTATGATCCGATATCCGCACAATTAAAGAAAATAAATAAAGCAGGAGATATTCTATTTCAAAGTAGACATCTAAAACAAGTTATAAAAAGCACCTTGAATGTAAGCTCCTTATTAGAACGAAACAATCAACTATATCTAAATGATCCTTCAAAAGGTATTTTTGTTTTTGATACTTTTGGTCAATTACAGCAACAGGTACCTATTATTGAGGTCCAACATTTTCAACTACTACAGGGACAATTTATTTATCTAAAAGATGGCTTTATACAATATTATAATTTAGAAACAGGAGAGACGAAGACCTCTAACGATCCTTATACAGCAGAAGCAACAATGATTCGATTCATCCCCCAACAAGTTATAATAGCGCAAAAAAATAAGCTAGTAATAATAAGTAAGTAGTTGGACAAAACTAAAGAACACAATTAGAATTTAATCTAAACACATAGCTTAAAAAAACTATGTAATCTATGTGCTTACATGGTTAAAAATACTAACATAAGTTATCTACCTCTTACCTATTACCTATTACTTTTTACCTATTACCTATTACTTTTTACCTATTACCTATTTAATATTTCATACTCTGCCAAACCACTTCCTCAGGCACAGGTGCTTCCAATTCTATCAATTGATTATTTACAGGATGTTTAAAGCTTAACTTCCAAGCATGTAAATGGATCGATCGATCTTTATTACTACGTTTTGCTCCATACTTCACATCTCCTTTAATTGGAGACCCAATCGCTGCCAACTGTGCACGTATTTGATGGTGTCGTCCAGTTTCTAATTCTATTTCTAACAAATGGTAGTTGTCACTCTTGGCTACTACTTTATAGGAAAGGATCGCTTCTTTCGCACCTTTCTTAGGTTCTAACGAACAATAGGATTTGTTATATTTTGAGTTCTTGGTCACATAATGCACTAACTTACCTTCCCGTTCAGCAGGGGCCGTTTTTACGACCGCTAAGTACGTTTTCTTAATAGAACGACTTTGAAATTGCTCATTTAATATTTTTGTAGCCTTGGGTGTTTTTCCAAAAAGAACAACCCCACTGGCTGGCCGATCAATTCGATGCAAAACCTGTAATTTAGATTTACAATAAATTTCTCCCAAATCTATCAGCGATTTCTCGCCTGTCTTATCTGGTTGTACAGACAAACTTGGTGGCTTATTAAAAGCAATCACTTGATTGTTTTTATATAGAACAGCATCACTTATTTTAATTGTTGATATATCCATTTTGTTGTATTTTGAGTACTATTTCAAAATAACAAAACACATAAAACAGTGCATTTTTTTTTACCACATAGGTACATAGTTCACATAGATAAATTACTATGTGAACTATGTATCTATGTGGTAAAAAAGACCACTACTTTCTAAATGTTTCGTCAGAAATTGCTCGCAAACATACAAAAGAAAAACTACTCCGTAGTTTCTGCCAACACCTGTTCCTCAAAACTAGGTATATCTTCAACATCTATGCGCGTCATAAAAGAAGGATATAATTCAAACATTCCTTTAATCATTTCTTGTAAAGGCAAATCTGGATAGGTGCCTCGATCATTAATGTATTCCATGTGTTGGTTACCTTCTTGATCAAATGGGTGATATAAGGAATCAACTAAACCATTAAAATCTAAAGGACAAAGCTTATACTTTTCACAAAGTGCAGCGTCAAAAACAGGTGTTGCTTTGACCCATCTTTCATTTAAATAAAGAGAGACATATCCATGCCAATAGAAAACATCTGATTCCAATAATAGGCGAAGTACATTGGTGGATAAATGATTTTTGACATCTGCAAATCCTAACTTAGTAGGAATGCCTATCCCTCGACAACAAGCCGCATATAGTACGCTTTTAGGAATACACCAGTTTTTATCAGAAAGGACCGTTGTAGAGGCTTTATAGTCTTCTGGTTTCAAACTAAAGGTGAATGGGTCATATCGAATATCATCCCGTATAGCATTATGTAGTTGAATTGCTTGTTGCTGCTTCGTATCCGTAGGCTTGGTATTTTTAGCTATAAAAGTCTTTACTGCTGGATGATTATAATCCAAGGTAGGAGTTGCTTGCAGGTATATTGGATTGGCAAAATCTTTCATCATCGAGTATACTATTTCTAAACATACTTGTTACTATTATTAAAGCCTGTTTAAATAGAAGTTGTTTATGATTTTTCTTAAGTTTACTATTATTTTCTATTAGACTTGTTACTCTTTAAAAAAGGTGAAAAATGAATACACGTATATACTATACCCTATTGTTGTTATTTCTTTCCTTATCCTCTCTCACTGCCCAGCAAACGATTGCTCAAAAATTGGGCTATTCTCCTGATGCGAAATTATTGATTATCCATGCGGATGATATAGGCGTGACCCATTCTGAAAATAAAGCGACTATTCTAGCTATGAAGTTAGGAATGGTCAACTCTGGTAGTATCATGATGCCTTGTCCGTGGGTTGGAGAAATAGCTGCTTTTGCCAAGGAGCGACCAGATGCAGATCTAGGCTTACATTTAACATTGACAAGTGAATGGGAATGGATGAAATGGGGGCCTGTAGCATCTAAAGATCAAGTGCCTAGCCTAGTCAATAGCCAAGGATTTTTCTATGATAATTGTCAAACTTTTGGGCAAAAAGCAAAACCAGCTGAAGTAGCAATAGAATTGCGCGCACAAATTGAAAAGGCATTTAGTATGGGTATTAATCCAAGTCATTTTGATGCCCATATGGGTTGTTTAATATTTAATTCGCCAGAGGTGTTTGAAGTATATTTAAAATTAGGTAGAGAGTATAAGATTCCAGTAATGGTTGATCGTTTTTTTTTAAAAGCATCTTCTCAACAGTTTAGAGATAAAATGAAACCAGGAGATCTTATTGTTGAAAAAACATATACTGCGGAACCTAAAGATTTCGAATCAGGTATGGCCGCTTATTACGAAAAGGTATTGACTAATCTAACCACAGGCGTCCAAGTCTTACTAATACATACTGCTTTTGATGATGCGGAAATGCAAGCCTTGTCCGTTAATCATCCAGAATGGGGTGCTGCATGGCGACAGGCAGATTTCGATTTTTTTACTAGTGACAAATGTCGTCAATTATTAAAAGATAATAATATTCAATTATTAACTTGGCGAGCGCTTCAGGAAGCGGCTTATGGAAAATAAAGGATACAATAGATATTTTATCCAAGTAAGTAATTAAAAATTAAACGTAGTATCTAAACACATAGGCACATAGTACACATAGCCTATGTGCTCTATGTGCCTATGTGTTTAGAAAAAATCTAATTGTATTATTTATTTTGTCCAATTACTTACTTATAATTAAAAATTCATGAAAAAAGCATTAACCTATAAAGGTGCCGTGATGACTTGGGAATGTGATTCCAATCAACACATGAACGTCATGTATTACGTAAACAAATTTGAAGTCGCTGGTAGAAATACAAATGTCGAGTTAGGCTTAACAGATCTTGTAGGAAAAAATAATATTGGTATAGTCGTAGTGGAACAACAAATAAATTATTTGCGAGAAGTTTTTGCAGATGATTTATTATACATAGAATCTACGCTAGTACATATTGGAAACAAAGCGTTTACCATATTGCACGAGATGTATAATACGAACTCAAAGGAATTAGTGAGCACGATGAAGGTAGTCATCGTTTTATTCGACCAGGTAGATAGAAAAGCTTTGCCTTTTCCTAAAGATAAAAAGAATGCTTTGGGTTTTATTGAATAGCTTTAAAGAATAAGTAACGATAAAAGAAGTAATTAGTGAGAAAACACCTTATTCTATTAAGTATAATTATAAGCCTTTTTGGATACAGCTGCAACGATAATAGTCCTCAACCACTATTGATAGCGACTGCGGCCAATATGCAATTCGCCATCCCTCCACTCCTTAAATCTTTCACAGCAACAACAGGAATTTCTTGCGAAGCTATTATTAGTTCCTCTGGAAAACTAACCGCCCAAATAAAAGGTGGTGCGCCCTATAGTGTTTTCTTATCAGCAGATATGAAATATCCTGAAATATTACACAAAGAAGGATTAACTACTGCTTTACCTAAAATATACGCTTACGGAACTTTAGTATTATGGAGCATTTCTGAATCCGATAATCTATCAATGGATCTATTAACCGCACCCTCTATTCAACATATTGCTTTAGCTAATCCTAAAACTGCTCCCTATGGGAAAGCAGCAATGGAAGTTCTTCAAGATTTAAACCTGTCCATCTCTTTAAAGGAGAAGTTGGTTTTTGGAGAGAGCATTGCACAAACCAATCAATTCATTACTTCGCAGGTGGCAGAGGTTGGCTTTACTGCAAAATCAGTAGTTGTCTCTCCTAACATAAAAGATAAAGGGCAATGGATTCCGATAGATGCTACCTTATATACGCCTATTGAACAAGGGATTGTTCTATTAAAAAATGTTCCTGATAAGCAGGCAGAGGCACAATTATTTTATGATTTTTTATTGTCTGATGAAGGGCAAGCGATTTTACAAGAATATGGGTATTAGATTTCTTTTTAGCATAATCTCTTTTGTATATTACAGTAAAATTCGTTCAATTATATAGAGTGTAAAATAATTTTGGGGCAAGTTCGAGCCGCTTAGCATCCCTACATCTACCTATTATCATTCCGTAGGAATCTGTACAATCCCTACATCCACACCCCCTTTGCCTAATATTAGAGGAGGTAGGGACGGTACAGGTTCCTACGGAATGACAAGGCGTGGATGTAGGGATGCTACCCAAGCTTTACCTTACACTCAATTAAATAAAAAGATTGTTAGACTGGCAACCATTATTCCTTACTTTCAGACTTGCGTTTATCACAACGATACTCTTGCTCATAGTCTCTCTACCCTTAGCTTACTGGCTAGCTTATACCAAGAGCAAAACTAAACCTATAATAGAAACCTTGGTAAGTATGCCATTGGTTTTGCCACCTACGGTCTTAGGATTTTATCTTCTATTAGTCTTTAGCCCGAACAGTACATTAGGGGCCTGGTTAAATGAATACCTAGGAATACGAATGGTCTTCTCTTTTGCAGGCTTAGTATTAGGATCTATGATTTATAGTTTGCCATTTATGGTGCAACCTATACAGTCTGGCTTTGCCAAGTTATCGCCCTCTTTGAGAGAAGCAGCATACGTCTTAGGAAAATCAAAATGGATTACATTCAGAAAAGTCTTATTACCTAATATCAAACCAGCATTACTGACAGGTATCGTTTTAGCTTTTGCGCATACGATAGGAGAGTTTGGCGTAGTACTCATGATAGGTGGAAATATTCCGGGTAAAACGAGAGTCGCATCTATAGCTATTTATGATGAGGTAGAGTCTATGAATTACGCCGCGGCAAATCATTATTCTTTAATTTTATTTGCTCTAACTTTCCTAATATTATTATCTGTTTATTTAATCAATGGCGGCTATCTAAAAACGTCCCTTTTAAAAAGCCCAAATAATGATTGATATAGCAATTGAAAAAGAATTATTATTTTCTTCTGGGAAAGGACAGCTTCAGATTGCTTTTCAATTAGAGCAACAACAATTCCTTACTTTATATGGGGCATCAGGAGCAGGCAAGACTTCTATTTTAAGAATCCTTGCAGGATTATTAACGCCCGATACAGGTCGGATTATTATAGACGGAATAACTTGGTTGGACACCGCTAATAAAATTAATGTACCTCCACAAAAACGAAATGTTGGTTTCCTATTCCAAGACTATGCCCTATTCCCAAACATGACCGTCCAAGAAAATCTGACATTTGCACTACAAAAAGGACAAGAAAAAAATCCTATTAAAGACCTAATAGAATTAATGGATTTAGGTGCCTTACAAAATCGAAAACCTACTACGCTTTCAGGTGGGCAACAACAACGAGTAGCTTTGGCCCGTGCGCTTATACAACAACCTAAATTATTACTACTAGATGAACCCTTGTCTGCATTGGATGTAGCAATGCGGAATAAATTACAAGCCTATCTTTTACAAATTCATCAAACCTATCAATTAACTACGATTCTAGTAAGCCATGATATTCCTGAAATATTAAGAACTTCAGAAGAAGTTATAGTAATAGAACAAGGTAAAATTATTGAGCGGGGAACACCTTCAGATATATTCCAAAAAGAAACTTCTTTTATACTAAAAGGAACTATTCAAGCGTTACGAAAAGAAGCTCAATCTGTAAAACTAACTTTACTAGTTGGAAAAGAGATCATAGAAATGAGCGTAGAAACAGCTACTGCCAATAACTTATTGGTTGGCAACATTATTTCAGTCGAAGTGCTTCACCCTATTATTCGAAAGTATTCATAATTCCATCTTCTTGTCTTCTACTATATACTTCAATGGTCAAATATCTTTTATTTTTATAGTATGAAAATGAAAGTACTCCTACTATGCTTTAGCTTGCTAGTTGCAGTCAAGCTCTCTACACAATTACCTTTTAACGCTGGTAATGGCTACACGGTTGACAATAAAAGAACACAAGCAACAAATACTAAAACAGTTCTTACTACATCGAATCCACTTACCCAAAAAGAAAAATTAAACCGTTTCACTTCTTTAATCTATGAAAAAGACCAAAGAATCACAGAAGAAACACTACAGACTATTTCCGATGAATGGGAATTTAATTATATCTATCCTTTAGTAGAAATTTTAAGACTTAGCTCCGATCTTCGCTTAATAAGAAAAGTGAATCAACTCTTACAAGATAAAACAGCCACTTCTCTTCATGATTACTATGATTGGCTAGAGTGGTTATGGGAACGAGAACCTGCTTATGAAAGTTATTTCGCTGATTTCAAAGGAATATTATATCAATTTATTGATCCTAAATTTAAAAAATATTTTACTCAAAGGGACTCCACTGCTACTATCCGAATGGATGAAATAGTATGGGGTGGGGTTAAGCAAGATGGTATTCCACCACTACGACAACCTGAACTCCTCTCGGCCCAAGACGCTACTTATCTAAACAAGCAAGATGTTGTTTTTGGTATATATATCAACGGGCAAGCACGTGCCTATCCTAAAAGAATATTGGCTTGGCATGAATTCTTTATAGATCAAATTGATACCACCACTATAGCAGGCGTCTACTGTACCCTATGTGGAACTGTCATTGCCTATGATATGGCAAACCATGATTTAGGGACTAGCGGTTTCTTATATCGATCTAACAAATTAATGTATGATAAAGCCACCCAATCACTTTGGAATACGATTGAGGGCGCACCAGTCGTAGGGCCATTGGTAGGCAAAGGAATTAGTTTGGCAACACACCCTATTATTACGACTACTTGGGGAGAGTGGATGAAGCAACATCCAACTACTAAAGTACTATCTCTAGACACTGGTTATGATCGGGATTATGGAGAAGGCGTTGCATATCAAGCTTATTTTGCTACTGATGACTTAATGTTCCCTGTGCCTAAATTAGATAGTCGATTAAAGAATAAAGAGGAAGTATTCATTGTTCGCGCTCCAGATTATCAAACTGATCCACTCGCTATTTCCATCAAATACTTACAAAAAAAGAAGTGGCACCAAGATCAAATAGGTGCAACTTCTATTATAGTCCTAAGTGATAAAACAGGTGCTACTAGAGCTTATGATGCTGGTGGTATTACGTTTGTTTCTTATAAAAAAGGACAGTTAAAAGATAAGGAAGGAGTCATATGGAAACTCACAGAAGATTATTTATCAAATGGTTCCCAGCAATTAAAACGTTTGCCGGGGCATAATATCTTTTGGTTTGCTTGGTATAATAGTACGCCTGATACTCGGTTAATAAAATAATTTTTGGTACTTTAGTTGGACAAAAATAAAGGACACAATAGATGCTTTTTTTAAACCATATAGGTACATAGATCACATAGGTATTATTCCCTATGTGACCTATGTATCTATGTGGTTTAAAATATTACGTTCAATTTTGTCTAAGGAATGATGTAGAAATAAGTTTAGATTCTTGGGTAGATTATTTTGGTCTTAATTTTCTTTAAAAAATCCTTGTATAGTTGTTCTATAGAAGTATTT
>JALZWC010000959.1 GCA_023300255.1 Saprospiraceae bacterium
CTTCTTAGAGGATGAGCTTGCAGAGCAAGTGAACCGCAAAGCGGACGGGCTTGCTGGGCAGGTTAAAATGGCTAATTTATTCTTACTCTTTGCCTAATTACTTACTCCAAATAAATCAACTTCAAATGTTTATTCCCCAAAGGAGTATGTACTGTAAAGAAATACATGCCTTGTGAAACAGTTTGTCCCTGATTAGTGGTTGCGTCCCACTGAAACTGATACTCATTAGTTGTATTCGTACTAGTTTGGAAAGTGGTAATAGGTTGACCTTGTAAATTATAGATTGCAAATTCAACTTGATCTAAGGCGAAATCATTTGTTAATTGTACCGTAATGATGGTATTAGAATGAAACGCATTAGGTCTTGCTTCGATACTTATCAATGTATCTAATGCTATATCATTGGTAGCAGTAAAAACAGGATCGCCTTCCGCTCCACCTGCTCCACCTGCTGCTACAGGTGGGCCTGCTGGATCACTTTCAGGAATTCCATTGATAACATCATCCACAGCTATATCATCTCGTTGTGGAATACTAATATCAGTATTTGTAGTTCCCATATTATTTCCTTCCGCATCTGCAATGACAATTTCTGGATCTGTTTCGTCAATACAATTATTACAAACGACTCCGCCCTGTGCGACTTCCAATGCCAAGAATGCAGTAAAAAAAGAAAGCACTCTATTAGCTAAACTCCATTCCACAATCTCACTATTCGTTTCATTACTATAAGGTTCTTTTTCTAATTGATGGATATGGTTCCCTGCCCAAATAATGGCATCTATTTTATTTCCAATGGCCACATTGGAGACGGGAATACTAATGTTTTCTCCAAAAAAAGTTTCGTTAATTACCCCACTAGCTTCTATTTCAAATGGGAAAGTACCTTGATACTTTCCAACTTGTAATATCGGTTGATTGATTCCATTGAAGGTTCTGGAAGCTTGCAAATCATACCGTCCATAGCAAAAGCCTTCTTCTAAAGTGGTATGGACATCTAATATGCCTTGTAAGATTTCTAAAGAAGTAATGGACTGATTGATCGTCGAAACTAAACTTGATTGATCCTTTATTTTAGTCAATCGACCAGAAGTTATACGAGTGATATTGGTGTAGAAATATTCGTTGCCTCTATAATAAATTCCATTGATCCAAAAACCTCCTTGCTCGGTATGGTCGTAATCGGCTACGTGGATAGGGATTTTATAATCTTGCAAATCTTCCCTTAAATCTGAAATAAGTAGATTCGCAATTTCTGGTTCTCCAACTTGTGTCGCATTCGAAAGGACTAATAAACTACCACCAGTGCCTTGTGTTTTTATATAGTCTATTCCCTTTGATAAAAGATCTGGTAAATTACTGAAATTGGACAAGTCCGTTTCGGTTATTTTAGCAAATACATTCCGTATAGATTCGGGATCAGCAGGTAGCCATGTAGGATGGATCGCATCAATATTGGTCTGCGATATAAATAAATTAAAAGAATCGGAGGCTTCTAGATTTTGGGTTAATTCTTTTTCTAATGTTTCTAATAAGGCGCTTTTAGAAAAAGGCGGCGTATTAAATTCATAATCTACCAGTATGGCTACTTTTTTAGGGTGCTCTTTTTCTAAATCAAATAAGGTAGAGGGCATAACTGCTAATTGATAAAAGTTTTCTTCTTCTCCTTCATAGCGGCTAAGAAATACGCCGTTTTTTGTGGGCGCTTCTAATACAAAGTCTAAATTATTTAGGATTTCTGTACTTGAAATATCCGCAATTAAATGAGGACCAAAGGTCGCATGAACGGCTGGTGCAAATTCTGTTCTGCCTAGTTGTGCGATGCTAGGATTTTTAAAATTATTATTTAGAAAACTTTGTACCTTTATATTTGGAATAGGATTCGCAGAACTTTGTAAAAGTCCGGTAGGTAAAGGAATAGAGACTTCTCCATTTTTCCAATCCCCAGGTACTAGATAGGTGATCTTGACCCGACGAGTGGAATCCGATTGCATCGGAAATACTCTTAATTCATATTGGTTATCTCCATTTTTTGTTAGAAGAGAAGGGTCTTGTCGCCTGCCAACAATATCGTTATATATATTAGAAGCGGTCCAACGATCTAAAATATCTGCTTGAATAATATCTTCATCGATCCATAACCAAGAATCTATTACAATAGAATTTTCGGGTAAATCAAAACCCATGATAATTTCTACATTTCTTTTGTCGTTCTCAAAGTAAGTGCCTTTACCGGATAGGGTAAGGTACATGCCCACTTCCATATAAATTCCTCTGGGTTGTATCGTAAAATGGGCTTCTTCTATGGTTCCTTGATCTTGTTCCCAAAATTGTGGGTCTTGGACATAGATATAATTGTAGGCTTGTAGTTGCAATGTACTCCACAAAAGGAGTAGACTAATTCTAAATATTTTTATGGGTGTCATAACGAAAGGAATTGATTAACTATTTTAGAATAGAGAATAAAGAGTAGAGACCGTTTCACTGAGAAAGCAGAGACTGCAAAGAATACTTGCTATCTACACAATCAATTTAATACTAAATAAGAAGAATAGCCATTCTTTATATCAAGAAATTATTAGAATAAGTTATTTTTGACAATTGGGGGGCTAAATAAATCAGAAACATGAAAAAACGCAGTCAATTTTTCTTTCTCTTTTTAGGAATATTATTCCACGCGACATTATTCGTCGAGGTATCTGTTGCCCAAATAACTTCTGAAATAAAAAGCATTACGGTGAAGGAAGGCACGAATATGGCGGTCGCCCTGTCTCCAGATAAAGAAATGATCGCCATTGATTTACAAGGACGACTATGGACTTTACCATCAACAGGAGGAGCGGCAGTAGCTATAACAGATTCCTTGGGAGATGCACGCCAACCTGCATGGTCGCCTGATGGAAATCAATTGTGCTTTCAAGGATATTGGGAAGGGAATTGGCATATTTATACGGTTCATAAAACGGGTGAAAATTTGGAACAATGGACTAGTGGTGATTATGACAATAGAGAACCTCATTGGTCTCCTGATGGGAAAAAGATTTTGTTTTCCTCAGATCAAGCAGGTACTTATGATATTTGGACGATTGAAGTAGCTACTAAGAAACTAGAACAATTAACGGATGGTATCGCTAATGAATATGCTCCTGCATGGGCCCCTTCTGGAAATCGATTTGCTTATATAAGTGATGCGCCAGATAAGGAAGGGATTCATATTGTACCTATTGCCGTTCAACACACAAAAACTAAAAGTAGATGGTATGCAGTAGAAGGAAAAATTGCAGGACTATCTTGGCGGCCCGATGGAACTTCTTTGGTTTTTAATAAAACGACTTTCTCTGAAAGTTCTTTATGGATACAACGGCTGGATATGCCAGAGGCGATTCGATTATCTAAAAAGGAAGAAGTAGTCTTTCCTTTTAGAGTGACTTGGGCTTCCAATTTGGAATATATTTATACGGGGGATGGAAAAATTAATCGAAAAAATATTGGTTTTAAACAAGAGTCCATTATTCCTTTTTCGGCAACTTTTTCTGTACGTAGAGATCAGTATGCTAAAAAGAAAAGAGACTTTGATAGTACGGAAGAACAAGTAGTAAAAGGAATTGTCAATCCCGTTATTTCTCCTGGCGGAAAACGAGTGGCATTTATTGCTATGAATGATTTATGGGTTCGCCAAGAAGATGGTACTTGTAGAAATCTAACCAAAGATGCTTCTGTAGAATTGGCGCCTGTTTGGTCGCCCGATGGAAAAGAAATAGCTTATGTCGGAGACAAAATGGGGAAGTGGGGTATATGGAGAATGAATGTGGAAACAGGCTTCCATAATCGTAAACTTGTTATCAAAGGAAATCCGAGCAATTTTGGTTTAGCCTGGTCGCCTGATGGAAAGGAAATTGCTTATAGTTTGGGTATTCATCCTCGACTAGGACAATTAAATGTATGGAACTTGCAAAGTGGAAAAAGCAGAAAAATTAGTAAAGCTATTCCTAGTAGTATAGGTGCACCTACCTGGTCAGCAGACAGCGAGGTAGTCGCTATTTCTACTCGTCAAGCGTACTCTACTTTATATCGAGAAGGGATTAATCGCTTATTGTTTTTTTCAAAAGACGGAAGTAGCAATTGGAGATGGAAAGGCTTAAAACATTGGTCCTTAGGTAGTAGACGGAAAGATGGCCCTATATGGTCGCCTGATGGAAAATATATGGCCGCTATTTCTAAAGGATTGTTATGGGTGATACCAGTAGATCTAAAAGGGCAGCCGACAGGTGAACCCATTCCAGTAAGTACCGTATTAGCAGATGCGCCAAGTTGGTCAGATGGAACAACACTTTTATACCAAACGCTAGATGGTCTTAAAAAAGTAAATATTTCTACCTTAGAATCAACCGACATTTCTATTGACTTAACATGGTCCAGACCAATTAATAAAGATACCACGGTGATTCATATAGGTAGCCTCTATGATGGCGTCAATGCTTCTTTGAAAAAGGATATGGATATTGTGATAGTAGGAAATAGAATCACCGAAATAGCTTCTCACCAAACAGGTCGACCAGCTACTAAATTTGTTGATGCCTCTGCTGCTTATGCAGTACCAGGCTTGATAGATATACATGCGCATCAAGGTAGTTGGGCAGGAGAAAAATTAGGCAGACAATGGTTAGCATGGGGCGTTACCGCAACTAGAGATCCTGCTACTGTTGCCTTAGATGCACTGAATAGAAGAGAGGCTACTCAATCAGGTAAATATATCGGACCAAGAATATTTTTTACAGGCAGCCCAATAGATGGGAATAGAATTTATTATGCGGATGCCATCGCTCAGCAAGCACCCGAACAATTAGAAATGGAACTAGCGAAGGCAGAAAAGCTAGACTATGATATGCTTAAAACTTATGTACGATTAGCGGATGCTCAACAACAAAAAGTAGTCGAAAAGGCGCATGAACTAGGCATCCCTGTTTCTTCACATGAGTTGTATCCTGCGGTAGCCTATAGCACGGATGGGGTAGAGCATATAGCAGGGACTAGCCGTAGAGGCTATTCCCCAAAGTTGACTAGTCTATTGTCTTCTTATGGAGATGTATCTAGTTTAATTGCCGAGTCAGGAATGAGTTTTACACCTACTGTTGGAATCTATGTTAGCTATAATTATTTGCTATCAAAAGATACAAGTATCTTATCCGACGAACGCCTTGAAATACTAGAAACGCCCTTCTCTATTGTAAATGCAAAGCGAGGGATTAAGCAAGTGAAGGAAGATCCAGAAGGATGGGAAAAAAGATTTACCAATGCTTGTAAGATGATCAAAGATATTCATCAAAAAGGAGGTTTGATCAGTGCAGGAACAGATGGCCCAATACTCCCTTTTGGTTTTGGTTTACATATGGAATTAGAAGCCTATCAAACAGCAGGCTTAAGTCCTTATGAGGTACTTCAAACGGTCACCATCAATAACGCAAAAGTATTAGGAACGGAAAAAGATATGGGGACGATAGAGGTAGGTAAATTAGCAGATATTTTGATTGTTAAAAAGAATCCTTTAGAAGATATTAAATATTTGCGAGCTTTTGAGTCGGTTATCGCTAATGGGATATTATATCAATTGGAAGATTTGTTGGTGAATCAAAATCCTTATTATGAGGTTAAAAAGAAATAGTTAAGGCAATTTAATTTATTATTTTTGCCTAAATACTTGGATATAATTAAACGTGATACCTAAACACATAGGCACATAGGACACATAGTCTATGTGCCTAAAAAAAATTTTCATTATGTTCTTTAATTTTGTCCAACTATTTATTAAAATCAATGAAACATGGCCACACTAAAACTAGGCAAAGTAGATAAAGGAAAGTTACCAAAAGACCTAAAAGCCTTTCTAGCACCATATCATTTATCCATGTCTGCTAAGCTACAGAAGAAGAACAGATTTAGAGATGAAGGCGCAGGCATCTGGCGCTCTTTCTTAGAGGTCGAAGGCACAGAGGTACAAGAACTGCAACATTTTTTAAAGTCGGCAGGTTTTCTACCTAATGGGAAAATAGATGGCATATATGGATATGGAACAATGGCAGCCGTCCGCTTATTCCAAGAATATGTTCGAACAGTAGAAGGTAAAGAAACGATTGGTGTACCTGATGGCGTGGCAGGAAAAAATACTAAGAAACATATAAAAGAATGGACTAACGAAAAATTGAGTACGCCAGATTTTGTTAATGATTGGGGGAACGCATCCGTAGATACGCCAACAGCATCTTATAGTCATTGGTTATCTTTATTGCAAAAAGGGCAAGCCCATTACCTAGAAAAGAAACATTCGATCTTAGATCATATTGAACAATTTAATACGCCAACAGATACAAAAAAAATAGCGAATTGGAATACAAGTAACAATACGATTCATCTAATCGGTATAAGAAGAAATCACGACCAATCTTATATGACCAAGCGACCGAATGATGATTTATTTATCTTGTTACTCAATGGGCTCACTTTTTATTTTTGGGGTTCTACTGATCCAAATCCGGGAATGACGAAACGAAAGGATTTACCTTTTTTAATAGAGGGGCAACATGATTACAGTTTTGGTTGGCATAAGGTTACTGATGAAAATATAGTGTATAGAGCTTTGCGTCCGAGCTCTACGGGCGTACTAGTATTTAGGGATAAAGATGGCAATAAGGCTTTGACAGAAGCTGATCTGGTAACAGGCTTAGATGCTGTTCCTAACAATACAATTAATATCCATTGGTCAGGCATTGGGCTAACTAATTTTTCCGCGGGTTGCCAAGTTATAGCTGGCGCTAGTTATATCAATCATAAAGAAGCTATTATAGATTGTCGAGCCATAGCGGCTACTTCCTATGGAGAATTGGGTTCTCAAAAAACACGTGGTGCCTATAATTTGATCGCAGATTTAATACTCACTTATGCGCCAGTTGGTGTTCGGAATCTGACCTATACTTTGACGCGAGATGATACTGCTTTTTTATCGGATGAATTGACAGTGGACTTGATTGGGGAGGTAGTGGGGCGGTTGAAGGAGTCGACTGTGTAGGATATTTAGAGAAGATGACAGCCATTTTGAAAATTCCTGCCATCCTTCCTATCAAAGAGATAAGTATTAAGGAGTAAATCCAGTACTATTTATTACCGAGTAGATAGAATCAATTAGATTTCCTTATTTTACAGTCTGATTACAAGAAATCTATCATTTTATACCAATTCGCATAGGACATGGCAAAGATTGAAAAATCGATCCAACTAAAACAAGAACTAGACA
>JALZWC010000960.1 GCA_023300255.1 Saprospiraceae bacterium
TTTCGTTTGCAAACAACGAAATTTGGTTGTTTGCAAACGAAATCTGTCTCTACTCTCGATTCTCTACTCTCTGTTCTAATTGAATGTCCAGTAGTGTATCTACTTTATTTGGACACTTTCACTTAGGATATATTAAAATAATTAATATATTTAAATAATCGAACAGCTTCTATAGCTAGTTACCCTCTACACTATTGCAGAAAGTACTAGCCTGAGGCTCATCTCCAATCTTTTTCGTTTCTCATAATACAATTCAGTCTCTGATTTGTCATCAGAAATTGAATACTTAAACCGTGAGGTTGGCATTCCCAATTTGTGTAAGTTATTGGCTAAAACCTTCCCCTCTTAACAAATGTATTTCAAAAAAGGGGGAAATGCCATTATATCAACAAAGGAATGCCTGTTTTGCTAGTGGTTGTCAATTTTTTAATTTCTTTTTGGAATATTGAAATTGATCAATTAGAAGTTCTTTAGGATAGAAATTTATAAATCTACTAAACCCTTTTAATTAAAAATTGTTAGGTATAATAGACTTAATTCTGAATGAAAAATTTTGAATTTTGAATGCTTGTAAAACGTTGACAATCAGTAGTCAAATTTTGCTATACGATTTTTTTTAGAATAAACACTAATATGTTTAATTTATAATTTCAAACAAATAGAATAGGTTTTACTATTCGGAATATCACCTAATACAAATGACTAAAATTCCTAATAAACCCTATAATCTTATTAAACCAGTACTTTCTTTATCTATGAAAAGATATTCTGAAGCAATGATGCCACTCCAGTGGGGTAATTTTAAAATGGTTACTTATGCAAATAAGGAGAATGAACCGATGCCGCATATTGCCATCGTAAGTGAAAATATGGATCCTTCTAAACCTGTTTTAGTCAGAATGCACTCAGAGTGTCTAACTGGAGACCTACTAGGTTCTAAAAGATGTGACTGTGGAGAGCAATTAGATACGGCTATGGCCCTTGCTGAAAAACAAGGTGGCGTTATTATTTACCTACGGCAAGAAGGAAGAGGGATAGGATTAATTAACAAATTAAAAGCATATCAGCTACAAGATAAAGGCCTAGATACAATTGATGCTAATACTCATTTGGGCTTAGCAGTTGATTCTAGAGAATATGATATGGCTATTGCTATTCTTCAAGATTTGGGAATTAGTACGATTGACTTAATGACCAATAATCCGCTAAAGATTAAAGCTATCGAAGAATCGCCTATCAATATACGGAAGCGAGCGCCTTTAATTATTCCTTCTAAAAAGGAGAATAAAGGATATTTGCTTACTAAGAAAGAAAAAATGGGGCATTTACTTTAGAAGTAGAATAGAGAGTAGAGAAGCGAGAGCAGAGATTGGTTTCGTTTGAAAGCAACAAATATTTATCAATTTCAAACGAAATGGGTCTCTATTCTCTACTCTCGCTTCTCTACTCTTAAATTAATCCTTTATTCGACTCAATCCCATCGCCCGTATCATTAACTTGGGTAATGCTTTTTCTGGGTTCCTTTTTTTCAAATCTAGATACCACCCTATTTTTTTTATAATCGGTACTTTGTGGGCTTCTACAAATTCAATCAAAGTACCATCTGGATCTTCGATATAGGTAAAATGACCTGCGGCTTCACCCATATCAAAACCATCCTTACTTTCATGACTCTTACTACTATCCACCGTGAAAGGATATCCTTTTGAATCGCATAAAGCTTCCATTTCTTTCATTCCTTGTATATCAAAACACAAATGAATAAAACCAATATCTCCCCATAAACGATCTGCAAAAATTTTATTAGGTGTTCTGTCTAGTGCTTGCAATAATTCAATTTCACTCGTCCCAAGCATTTGACTAAATGGCCCTTTTCTAGCCTTACTATGCGTTAAAAGTACTCTTCTAAATTGACCATTCCCACCAGGTAAATCTTTTAAATCTTCAAACGTTCCAGATTCATCATAGGCCACGGTATCATAGCCTAATATATCTTTATAAAAGGCCATGGATTTTTCAATATCTGACACGCCTATCATACCGCCATAAATACCGCCAGTACTCGGTTTGCCAGTTATATACCAATCCTCACTTGGGACTATTTCGAAGATATTATTATACGGGTCTTTTACAAAACAATGCTCCTTTCCGTTCGGCATTTTACTGACCTCTCCTATTACGGATAAGCCTTCTTTTTTTAGATGTTCGTAAGTAGCTTGGACATCTTTACTTTTAATCTTTGCCACAAAAATTCCTAAATCTCCTGCTTGTATTTCAAACTTTGGATATTCTGGTACTTTACTGGTGTATTGCCAAATCTCCATTCCTCCCCCACCTTGCATACTCAGGGCTAATACAGCATGTCGATCTCTAGGCTCTCCTCCAGTATAAGGTAGCATTAAAGCGGCTGTTGCAGCTTCATCAAAGACAGGTACATCCACTCTAAATGCTTTTCGATACCAAGCAAAGGCTTCATAGACACTAGGATTTCCAATGCCCATTTGTTGGATACCTGCTATAATTGGTTTTTTCATAGTTCTTCTTTTTAATTCTTTGACAAACCTATAATCCACTTTTAAAAGTGTTTGCCATCTAAACAAAACGCCCTTAATCTGGCGGTACGGTTACAAATTTAACCGTACTATTTTAACCACATAGGTACATAGGCCACATAGAGCATAACACCTATGTGACCTCTATGTATCTATGTGGTTAAAAAAATTCTATTGTGTTCCTTATTTTTGTCCAACTACTTAGGTCGTGTTAATTAAACAGGTAAATTTAGGAACTAGATTACCCTTTTAATTGATTCGACCTACTTATTTACCAGCTTGACGGACAAATTTACTCCTCTAGCGTTAAAATCAAAAAAGAAAAGGATGATTGTTTTACAACAACCATCCTTTTCTTTTAAAATCTAGAATATATAAGCAAATATTACTTCTTCTTTTTCTTCTGCTTAGCTACCTCTTTTACCCATTCTGACGTAACCGACTTTGGTCGCTCTAATGGCATACCCATCGCTCTAGACCAACAAGAAGCTGCTAATACTCCAAGTGCTCTAGACACCCCAAATAACACGGTATAGAACGGATATTCCTTCATACCATAATGTACCAAAATAGCCCCTGAATGTGCATCTACATTTGGCCAAGGATTTTTAACCTTACCTAATCCCTTTAATATTCCTGGTACTACATCAAATACCTTCCAAACAACCTGAACGATTTCTGCATCTTTAAGGTGCTCTTCTGCAAAAACTCTTTGTGCGATGAACCTTGGATCTGGCTCTCGTAATACAGCGTGACCATATCCAGGAATAACCTTACCTGCTTTCAATGTCTTCTTAACGTAAGCAGTAATTTGTGCTTTAGATGGATTCTTGCCAATTGATTTGATCATTTCAAAAATCCACTTAATCACTTCTTGATTTGCTAAACCATGTAATGGACCTGCTAAAGAATTCATTGCACCAGCATAAGATAAATAAGAACTACTTAACGTAGAGCCTATTAAATGCGCCGTATGTGCAGAAGCATTTCCGCCTTCGTGATCTGCATGTATCGTTAGATATAAACGCATCAAACTTTTGAAGTTATCTTCATCATTAATACCTAACATATGTGCAAAATTAGCTGCCCAATCCAAGCTGCGATCAGCTGCTATATGTACGTCGTCATGAAAAACTCGTCGATAAATATAAGCTGCCACGACTGGTAATCTTGCAACAAGATTCATAGCATCCTCATACGTAGGATCCCAATAATCTTTTTTACTCATCCCCTTTGCATAGCCTTTAGAGAATAAACTCGTCGATTCCATAGAAGCTATAGCCACAGAAAATTGCACCATTGGATGCGTATTCTTTGGCAATGCATTTATTACATTATAAGTATGCGCTGGTAATTTTGCTCTTTTCTGCCATTCTTTAGATAACCACTTCACTTCTTTCGCAGTAGGTACCTCTCCAATTAACATCAACCAAAACAGACCTTCTGGAAGTGGTTCATTACATCCTTTTGCTTTTGGCAACACCTCTCTTAACTGAGGAATAGAATACCCTCTAAATCGAATACCTTCATTAGCATCTAATTCCGAAGTTTCCCAAAGCATCATCTTCACACCTCTCGCTCCGCCTAATACTTGGCTCAATTTCACCTCTCCTACTACCGTGTCTCCTTTTGATTTTGATATAGCTCTCAACTCATCTCGGAGTGCAGCAGATTTTTTGTGAAATTTTTGTTTTAATGCATCCATGTAACTATGTCTGTTTTTAATGCGAGTATATAAGGCATTCTGGGGTGATCTCCAATAAGGCAATTTTAATAAATTGCCTAAGAGCCTTAATATCTTTTAGGTTAAAAAATTATTAGTGGGGTGATTTTCGCCCTTTTCAAATCTATCAGTAAAACTTAATTATATAATAGAATACGAACCAAGTAGATAGAACGCTGTTTGAAAAGTCACAAAAATACCATATTGGAAACTAAGATGAAATTTTATTGCACATAAAATATGATTACTAATTGTAAAAATTGTATTTTTTTTTTAAATCAATACTTAATCCATCTCTAACATATAATTTTTTTAGTTATTTCTTGGAAAACAGCCGAATACCAACTACATTTAGATGAATATCAAGTGGCTTAATAAAAGTAAGTGCTAGGACAAAATTAAACTACTATTTCTAAACACATAGGCACATAGGCCACATAGCATAGAAGCCTATGTGATCTATGTGCTTATGTGTTTAGATAAAATTCTATTTTGTTAATTATGTCCGATTACTTAAGTACCACAACTTCATTAATTCGCCTACTACTAAATCAAATCCTATAAATGTTTTTTCAATTCTTTTACGGTCTACGGATGCATGGCATCAAAGTCAGTCTACATGAATATCTGACTTTAATGGAAGCACTAAAGAAAGAAGTGATCGATTATTCCATTGATGACTTTTATTCTCTTTGCAAGACTATAATGGTTAAGCAAGAATCTCAATTAGATCGCTTTGATCGAGTATTCGGCCATTTTTTCAATGGTATAGAATTAATCCCTGATGATTTTTTCACTAAAAACATTCCTGAAGATTGGCTGAAACGACAACTAAAAAAAGTATTGTCAGAAGAAGAGATTGCCAAATTAGAGAAGATGGGTGGTTTGGACGCTTTGATGAAACGTTTCAGAGAATTGATGGATGAGCAGAAGGAAAGACATTCAGGGGGTAATAAATGGATTGGCACTGGTGGTTCCTCTCCTTTTGGTGCTTATGGGGAAAATCCAGAAGGCTTTAGAATTGGGCAAGACGGTAATCGCAATAAGAGTGCGATGAAAGTATGGGATAAAAGAGAGTTTAAAAACTTAGATGGTAAGATAGAACTCAATACCCGTAGCATCAAATTAATTTTAAAAAGGCTTCGACATTTAACTAGAGAAGGTATCCCTACAGAGTTGGATTTAAATGATACTATCCGACGTACTTCTGAAAAAGGAGGGATGTTAGATATTTCACTTGTTCCATCTAAAAAGAATAAGATTAAAGTCCTCATGCTCATGGATATTGGTGGTACAATGGACGAACATGTAGCCACTTGCGAACAATTGTTTTCTGCTGCAAAACACGAATTTAAA
The DNA here is from genome assembly GCA_023300255.1 of Saprospiraceae bacterium. Taxonomy (GTDB): domain Bacteria; phylum Bacteroidota; class Bacteroidia; order Chitinophagales; family Saprospiraceae; genus JAFMDF01. The sequence goes on from JALZWC010000960.1 coordinate 5,632, forward strand.
TATCTAGAGTTCTTCTATTTTCATAATTGTTTATATGAATCTGTTTGGAAAGATAATCGACGACGACATGCTCAACGAATGACTACCTTAGAATTACTGAGTAAGTACAATAAAGATTATAAAATAATTTTTATCGGTGATGCAACGATGTCTCCTTATGAAATTTTTTATTCTGGTGGCAGTGTGGAACATCACAATGATGAGGCTGGTATCAAATGGTTAAATAGAATAAAAGAACATTTTCCAAATATAGTCTGGATCAATCCAACGCCAGAGTATTACTGGAATTTTTATGAAACAATTCCACTCCTTAGAGATTTCACAGGGAATAGAATGTTTCCAATGACCTTAGACGGCTTAACAAATGCTATGAAGTGTTTGAAAAATAATAAGAAAATTTATAAGAATGATACTTGGGGTCTAGAAGATATTTAATTTTAATAAAAAAGGAGGAATCGTATAGATTCCTCCTTTTTTATTTTCAATAACAAATTATTTTTTCCTTAAGGAATGAATAAAGTAGACCATTATGATTTTCAAGAATTGATTGTCAACATCTTATTATTTCATACCTCCTACTTTATACTTACTACTTCCTTAAGCACTTGCTTTATTCTGATAAAAATCCAAGTAATATTTTACCAATCCTACACTACTCTTTACATTCAATTTTTTTCTAAGATTCCGCTTATGCGTGTCAACTGTTCGAGGACTGATAAACAATTTTTCAGCAATTTCTTTATTAGTCAATTCTTTAAAGAGATATTCTAAAACTTGTAATTCTCTTTTAGTTATAATCGTTTCTATAGTATGAACTGGTTCATTCTTTTTTATGTCTATCAAACTAGGAATCAACTGTCCTGAAATATTACTAGAGAAGAAATTTTTACCTTTTGCTAAAGCCTCTATTCCTACTAATAATTCTTCCATTGGTGCATCTTTGTTAATAAAACCTTTAGCACCATTCTTTAATATATTGAGTATAATATCAGGATCTTCTTCTCTTGAGAGAATAAGAATATTAGCAGTAGGAATAATTTCCAGAATTTTACCCGTCACCTCTAATCCATTGATGGTATCTAGATATAAATCTAATAATACAACATCTATATCTGGATGATTTTTTATAAATTCAATAGCAATTAAACCATCACTAAAATCTCCAAGGACTTCGAATTGTGGCCTATTTTTTAAATAATTAGTTAAGCATTTCCTATAAATAGATTCATCCTCTATAAGAACAGTTTTAATTAGTTTATTCATCGGATACAATAAATATAGTAGATAAGGTAATTTAGTCTATTGTATAACTAATTGAATTTGAAGCAATTCAATTAACCTGTTATAATTCAACTATTTTTAATAGGATGGGAAAGGGGTAAGGAAGGAATAAAATAAAGATATTTATTCGTCGAGGGTCAAATAAAGATACATTATTTTTATCTCTTTTGGAAACAAAACAAAAGAAAATTTATAATTATCTACCAACTGTACCGCACACTTAATTCTAATGTATTTCCTAACAAATTAGTCGCGGCACTCAAACTATAATCGTATCCGAATCCCACATGCATTAAACCGTCTAAATAGCCTAAACCATCGCCAATAATACATCCAATTTCTAAATGAGCTACTTCGGCTGTACTACCTCCTAAGCCTAACCAAAAGACATCATCGAAATAATAGTTGATAGTAGCATCAAAAGTAAGCGGTACGTTTGGTAAGTATTTCCCCCAAATATTAAAAGAAAAATAGGTGCTCTTCGAACGATTTTGATACCAATTGATTCTGGTTTGAGCATAGTAATGTCGAAGCCTAGTTAATTCATAAATTTGTTCCCCTGCACCAAAGGCTGTTTGCAAACCAAAAACTTGCGGTACAGAAACTCCTGCATATAACCAATCATCATATTGGTAATAGATTCCTAGGCCAAAGTCAGGATAGATCTTATTTGCATCTGCTCCCAAAATATCATTCGCATCTAATAATCGCACCTGGCTAGTTTTAGTACGGTATTGTACTAAGCCAGCATTCAAGCCAACTGATAAGAAGTGCTTGCGATTAAATGGAATTCGATAGGCAAACTGTCCGTATACTCCACTAAGCCCCAAAACACCAGTTTTATCATTAAGCAAGTGGAGTCCTGTATGAAACTTTAGAGATTCGGGCATCCAAGAATATAATAAAGATTGAGTAGTTGGAGCTGTCTCGATTCCAGACCATTGCTTCCGATAATTAGCTGCTAATGCAGTTGTATAATAATCATCTCTTAAAAAATCAGGATTGGATGCTGCGGGGTTTAGTAATTGCCAGTTGTTAGAGTAATTTAAAAAGGTGGGTAATTGTTGACTTAACAGAGGGGTAATTAATAAAAATATAGAGATAAAAAAAATGTAAATCCCCTTTGTGTTCATAGGTCTTTTTATTTAATAAGTGCTGAGGTAAAATTAAATCTACCTCTTTTATCGAAATATATAAACACTACCTTTTAATACTCGCTTCCGTCCTAATTCTGTTCTCAACACAAAATAATAAGCCCCTTCTGGTAAGGCTTTGTTTTCCCAAGTCCCATCCCAATTATGCAAATAAGGTTGAGCTCGAAAGATTTGATTCCCCCAACGATCAAAAAGCAACAATTCATTATTAGGATATTGATCTAAACCTAGCATTACTAAATAATCATTTAAACCATCTCCATTTGGTGTAATTCCATCAGGTACAAAAACACCTGGATCAAAAGGATCTAATACAATATCGATTTGGACTTGTGCTGTATCACATAAATTCAAACAAGCAGCTGTTTCGTAACAAATTTGGTAGTCAAAAGAAGCGGCAGCTCCACCATTAAATTCTTTTTCAAAAATAAAATTTCCATTCTCCAAACTTTCTACCACCCCATTTACTGGTTGTGAAATAAGTTCTGTCCACACTAAATAATTTTCTGGTAGTAAATCGTTTTTTAAAACTTCTATCGTTTTCTCGTTTTCTTCTTCTGATAGTATAACAAGATCTTGTCTTGCAACAGGCGCTTTAAAGTAAGTATACACAACAGAATCTTTTGTAAAATCTGGATGGTTCTCTGTAGACAAAATCCAATAAAAAGTATTCTCTCCTGTTACCAGATTTCTCACAAGGCTATTTGCTTTTGTACTTTGTTGAATAAAAGCTGTTGTATTGGTTTCCCATCGTCCTGTTATATTACCTGCTGGCAAGACGCCATTTAAGCGTACAGAATCAGTGCCGCAAATGGTGCGAATAGCACCTGCATCGGCTATGATATTTGGTATTTCAGAAATTATAGAATCAACAAGGACAGTTGTAATCGTTTCAGAACAATTTATACTATCAAATGTAAATTCCGTTCGACAATTGTTAGCATCTATTACTTGAATCGTATAGCCTACTTCTTTTGTTCTTACTACTGCCATAAATTGATCTCCTAACCATTCTCCTTCTACCCCTTCTACCCTATATGGAGGTAGACCTTCTGTGATGGCTAGTTGAATTTGATGTTCCTCTTCACTAGGGTCACAAATGCTATCTAATAAAGAGACACTTGGACTATCTACAAATTGTAAAGGTATACTTCCTTCTACTACACCTTGACAACCACTTTGATCTGCTATGCTTATCAATTTATATAAGGTGGCTATTTCTTCCTTAGGACTCAATTCAAATTTTCTTTTATTGGTGGTGATTGTTTCGAGTTGAGTACTATAAGTATATGCGAAATTGAAAGGACCTACCCCTTCCATAGCTACATCAAATACAACCTTTTCTCCCTTACAAAAAATACTATCTCCAGTTAAATGAGCTGTTGGTGCAGCCGATATTGTTACATCAATTATTCCCGTACCACTATCGCACCCTGATGTAGACAAAATCAAACTGTATGTCCCGTTCAAAGAAGTATCTGCATTTACAAATAATAAGGAATCTTGTTGAGTGGCTATAAACCCATTGGGGCCTGACCAGTAATAGTCAGCACCTACTACTTTGGGGGCTTTAATAAGGATGTTATCGCCCTCACAATTAAAAGAATTTATCACTAATTCTGGAGCAGCGGTAGGTACTATACCAACTTCTGTTTGCCCTGGCAAACTAGTGCATCCTGCATAGCTAATCTCTAAAAAATATTTCCCAGATTTCGTAGCTAATACACCCTCAATGATAGGATCTTCCAATCTTGAAAAAACAACACCAAAAGGATCAATCCATTCATAACTTGCACCAGTAATTGATGGCCCCTCCAATCGTAAAGTATCTGATTCACAGATAGGTCCATTATTAGTAACAATAGGTATCGAAGGTCGTTCTACCACTATTACATTAAAATAAGCTGTATCAGAAAATTGATTATTTTGTTCTATTACTAACTTGTATTGCCCAGCCGTTGTAGAATCAACATCAGGTTGAATAGCCGTGTTAACGACGGAAATTTTTCTACCTACTGCATTATACCAGTGATAGATGATACCATCCTCATAAGTTGCTTCTAGTTTTAAGGTTCCACCTATACAAATTGGAGAATTACCTGTTATCGTAGGAGTAACTAGAACAGAGTTTGGCTGTTGCATTCCTGCCGCAAAGGAAGGAATACACACACAAAATATTTTGATAATATGTAGAAATAAGTTATTCATTTATCGCCAATCAGGCATCGTTGCATTATCAAATAACATCGTTCGAAATCTACCATCAATTTCCATTACCATGATTTGATTTCTCGAAATTCCATCATTATTAGTATTAACAAAAATAATTTTGGAACCATCTGGAGAGAATCGAGGATCAAGGTCATTAGTTCCTAATTCTTTATTACTTAATTGTGAAATATTGGTAGTCGTATTAAAGACTAAATCTCTTAGGAAAATTTGAGAATTTAATAATCGACCTGTCTCATTTTCAAATCCTGATATATCATGAGTAAATAAAACAAAGTTTCCATCAGTTGAAAACTGCAATCCACCTGTAGCACCTGGTATGTCAGAGAAAATTTGTTGTACATATTCCCCTTCTTCGCTTATTAAAAAAATATCGGATTCGTAACTAGTTGAGCCTGTCACCCGAGCAACAATTAAATTTTGCTGACCAGTCCAATCTACTTCCGAAAAGGTAAAACCTTGGGGTGCTTCTGCTACCAAATTTAAGCCTGTCCCATCTGGTCTAATTCTAAATAATCTTGCATTATTCATGTACAAGAGTTCCGTACCATCTGGGGACCAAGAAAAATCAACCTCCATATTATTGTAGCCATTAATTGGTAAGTCTTTCGTAACCTGTTTAATGTTCGATCCATCTCTACTCATCACAAAAATATGCGTATCTATTCCTTTATTAGAAAGAAAAGCAATTTGTTCTCTATTAGGAGAAATTCTAGGTCTCCAACTACTACCAGCATCAGCCGTCAATTGTGTTAAATCTCCTTCTTCATTAGACGAAAATATTTGATATTCATCTATCAATTTCTTTGCATAGACAAAACGATTGTTTGGAAACTCTATCGTTTCAAAGCTCCATATACTACTCGATATTTCTGAAAATCTATCTTTAGCGACTACCTGCCAGAAATACACAGTATTATGGTCTAAATTTTTTAATTCAATAAAATTTTCTGGATGATCCATCACCACAACTTCACAATCAGTTTGATTACTACTACATAATAAAATATCGTACACTAGATCATCTTCATTATCGGTATCTTCTGACACCCAAGATAGCATTACATTAACAGCCTGTGCTAAACTACCATCTACTGGACTGGGTGTATTAGGCATGGAAGGAACAGTATTAGTCAAACTGTCTGGCTCTAGTTGAATGATTACATTGGCTACTTTACTTTCAAAAACAGTAATAGATTCAATGACTGTTTTAAAGCCATCTCTTTCTGCTCGTACCGTATAAGTCCCCACTTCTATATTGTCTAATTCGAATCGTCCAAAATCATCTGTTAAAATTAAACTCGTAGCAGGTGTAGTAGAGATGGTTACCCCTTCTACTGCTGTATTTTGGCTAGATCCAAAGACAGAACCAACCAAAGAACCAAACACTTTTAATTCTATAGTATCCTCTCGACAAGCAGTTATTAAGAAAAAAAATACTGTTAGATATAATATGGATAAGGATACATTTTTCATTATTCAATAAGTTCTTATAAGTAAGTAGGTCGTATTAATTAAACGGGTAAATTTAGGAACTAGATTTACCCGTTTAATTTGTCCGACTACTTAAGTATAGATTGTCAGATAAAAAAGAGGTAATACTACAAACCTAACCATCGGATAGCTACCGCCTTCCGATGGTGACGAAACCTCTTCATTGGACGGCGGCAGCCATCCGATGATAAGATTTAGACAAGGGACATAAAGTAGTGTGACAATAATACTTTAACATTTCACCACTCTTCAAGTTGACGATCTATACACAGTGTTATTTAGTTAGGAAAGGCTTTTAGTTTCTTTTAAAAATGACTTTTCGATCCGTCAGTGGATTGCCAAAATAATAGGTAATGCCTATCTTTCCTCTCCAATAAAAATCATTATACTTTCCTTGATCAATTTCATCTAAGCCATCATTCATTAATACATTGTAATCCGCAGAAGCATGTATACCTATATTTTTATTTAATACATATTCCAAACCGAGCCCCACATTTGACTTTGTTGTAAGGGATCCATTAAAATCTAGTATATGTTCCTCATGTGCTCCCACTACACCAAATCCACCAAATAGGTATGGGGAAATAATATCATTTGGTAAAATCCTATATAAAAGATTGGTTTCTAAGTAACTTACTTTAGATAAGAAAGATCCCTCGGCGGCAATTCTACTAATTCCATAGGTAGCGGTCACTCCTAATCTAGTCGCTAAATTATATTGCATTCCTATTTCTAATCCTGTCTTTACTTTTGGATTTGGATAATCTCCCAAATACAATAAACTACTAGAACTTAAAGTCAATCCAAGGTTTGTACGTCGATCAGACATTTGTTGTCCTAGCATATTAATATTTGGTGCTTCTTCTTGTTCTTTCTTATAATTTATTACAGCTTTATCTACTGCGGATCGTGGCTGTTTAAACTGCCACAAACCATCCTGTGCCCCCTCTAAGACCATTCCCTGTACTGCTTTATTAATTGCTTCTGTTACTGCTATGTGAGAAGGCTCATTATAAGTATAACCAGCTTCTGCCTCTAATAATCTTTTAAAAGAAACGAATCGAAATAAGCCTACATCAATCGCTTGAGATAGCAAAGTTTTAGAAACATAAATCACCTTAAGAACTTCTCCCGTCTGAACAGAAATAGCCCGCAAATAAACAGTGACTCTATCTTGCCTATATTCTTCCGAACCGCCCGCTCCAAAATAACGAAGTCCAGCTCCTCCTGTAATCACATTTTGATCGTAAGAAACAATTCCTCCTTCTAATATAATACTTGCATAGAGTAAAGGTTTCAGACCATCTGTTACTTTATATTGTGCGCGAGTTGATCGAACAATTTTTCGTTCATTCAAAAGGTTATTAACATTCTCTCGTTCAATTGGAACAAACCAACCAGAGTCTTTCAATGCTTTCACTAAGATATTCGTACCGCCTTGAGTTACTGCAGTAGAGAATCCTGCATTTAATTTATATTGTCCTGTTTGATCTCTGAATTGATAGACTGCTGCAACCACTTTAGTTTTGGGTTCAGGTAGTTCTTTTAAGGCAAGGGAAGATTGCGTTACTTCTCCTATACGAGCTGCTTCAGGCTGTGCAGGTTGTCGCATAATGCTAGCACAACTTTGAAGAAAATAAAGTGATATAGCTAAAAAAAAGAATTTCTTGAAACGTACAAGTTTCCCCATCGTTTTTGGTAATTTATAATGCTATTAAAAGGGGGGAAGGAAAGTAAATATTTAATGGGCCTAATAGTAAGTTAACATTTTTCATGCCCAATTAGTATTTACTTAGCAATATACCTATTTAGATTTGTTTTACTTGTCCATTAGACAACTATATGATTCAAAATATTCTTTTATTTTTATTTATTCCCGCCTTAGAAAAAAGGGATAGCTACCTGTGTTTGCTCTCCAGTTGCTGTGTCTAAAATAGAAATCGTAATACCATCCAAATCTGATAATACTTCTACGTTTAATCCACCAATACTGTAGCTTCCATCTGTTAAGCCCCCTTCTCCAAATTGGTCATCAATTAAATTTCTAGACAATTGGCTCAATAACTGGCTATTAAGACTACGCTGAAAAGAATCAAAACTAGAAGATAAACCAGAAGTAGTTTGAGTATTAGGATCTTTTAATAAATCTTGTGTCGTTGCAGAACTAATCAACCAACTATAATTAAAAGAATCTCCGCCAAATGCAGGGTTAACTGGTTGATACACTAGTTGTTGCGCAGAAAGTGTCAAGCCCATATGAATTAGCACTATAAAGAAAAAACCCTTCAGAAGTAAAGCTTTCATATTTTTAATTTTACAAAGCAAGAAAATAAATTTATTATTTAATTAATACGACCTATTTACAAAAACACCCTCATCATTTGTAACAATGAGGGGGGAGGATTTTTTTGGGAAGAACTTATTGTATTTTTATGCTATACTAGCATATAAGGCAAAGGGTAACAGATCTAATACACATCGAAGGGGGACGTAATACGTTTACTACCTGATTTAGCATCCTTTAAATTACTCTTTGTTTCAAGTCCATTTAAATGATTACCATTTCTTAAATACGTACTTAAATGATTGGCTGCTGCTAAGGCCAAATCATCTAAAGCCTTATATGTTGGTGTTACTGTTCGATACACTAATTCTTTATCATTTAAGCTTATTGCTAAAGCAGTATTTCTACCGGCCTTAGTATATTCTTTGACGATAATTTGAAAATTAACTGCATCTGCGGGAGGGTTCCAATAATGTGTAAACATGATATAGAAATCGTAACCTTCTCGGCTCAAAGTACTATTCAATACTAGACCATCTATTACCTGTTGGGGGACACATTTTGGAAGAAGCTTTTCCTTAATAAGATTGTCGCTCTTAGGTGGTCCAAATTTAAGGGAGACCTTAATAAGATTTTTTATTGGGGAGCTTAGTAGAGGATTTGTGTTTATTCTTTTTGTTATATCTGTGGTTTTTGGAATACTAGCAAATAAAGCAGAAGATGTATTAATAAAAAATAGACAAGATATTATTAATAAAAGAGGATATTTTTTTTTAAACATGTCGAGTCCCATTTTATTATCTGATTACATGTTATGAAATTAAAATTAAGAAAGTGTTAGTCTCATTATATTTAATAATCCTAACACTTTCTTAAAAACTATACAAAGTGGATATAGTAAATGACTCAAAAACTATATCATTTTAATTACCTGATTGGCTGATAACTACTTCTAGTCCGTTCCCAATCTGAGTCAATTTAAAAGACTGAGTACTTACTCCACTTACTATATGTTCTATTCTATTAGCGTTACCATTTTGAATAAATTCAGTGGTTACGCTACTACCATTCGTCAATTCCTGAATAATCTCATTTGAATCACCACGCTGAATAACTAATGATTTTTGTAAGGATCCTTCTTGAAGTAATTTATAAGAATTACTATTTCCTTCTTGAAGTACAGTAATTTGATTACCAGATCCTCTCTGCGTTAAATCAATAGTATTTGAATTTCCAACTTGAAGAGTTCTAATCGAGTTAGATTGAACACCTCCTTCGTGAACTTGAGAAATAGTGGTCGTATTCAAATCTCCTATAGTATTTTGAAAAACAGCATTTGTTCCTGCTGCTAACTCCTCCTGTAGTAGATCACTCGGCTGTAGTAAAAGATCTTCAACCGAAAGTTGCTGAGCATGAATACCTAAACAGAAAGAACAGATTAGTATAGTGGTAATTATTTTTTGATAATACACTATAACTAAATTTTAATGGTGACTATTGATTTCTTTGAGTGATGTTCGTTACGTTAGTACCACCTGTTACAGTAGACTGAATGCTATTAGTATCACCTCTTTGATCTAAAGAAGTAGTGTTACCGTTTCCTTCTTGAAGACCGAAAGAAGAGTTACCATTTCCTTGTTGAAGAGAAGACATTTGGTTATCATCACCTATCTGCGTTAATTGAGTTTCACCAAAACCAGCAATATTGTTTTGTCCATCTTGTGAAACAGTTACAGCATTGTTGTTACCTTCTTGAAGTACTTCGATGCTATTAGAAACACTTGTTTGTGTAAACACACCAAGGTTGCCATCTCCTGTTTGAGAAATTAACACTGATTGGTTTTCTCCAATTTGATCAGAAGTAATTCTGTTAGAGTTTCCAACAGAACTAGAAGTGAAACTGTTATTAGGTCCATCTTGTACCTGAATTACTGTGTTCAAATCACCAACTTGGATGATATCTGCTGAGTTATCATTTCCAGAGATAGTTTGAGCCACAACATTTTGACTTCCTTCAGACATGATGAATGACTGTACATTATCACCAGCAATTGTTTGCTGTACTTCGTTAGCATCTCCGATTTGTTCGATAACAGCATCAGTATTACTACCATCAATAACACTGTTTAATCTGTTTCCATTTCCTGTTTGGTTAACACCTAATGTAGTAGTATTACCATTGATCGTAGATAAAACATCATTAGTAGCACCTGTTTGGATGATGTCTACTCTTGTATCATCTCCAGTTTGTGTAACGTTAGCGTTATTACCTTGTGCCATTGCCATTGTTGCGCAAAAACACAACATTAATCCTAAAAGTAAATTCTTTTTCATAAGTTAAAATTTATAAGTATATTAAAAAATTTCTTACTGTACGAGGGTACTTACAAAATACGATTCCTCGTACAATATAATTATTAGCACATGTTATATTACTATAGCATATGTGCATAAAATCAGTCATGATTTTAAAATAAATATCCCAGATATATTATTTTGAATGGTGTTTTCTAATTAAAGAAAAGAGGAGGGGGGAAGTAAAATACGGGAGGAATTATAGAAGGGGATATTAAATTAATTAGAGCAAAGATAGGCTATATAAAGAGCTAAAAAAATACTGGAAAACCGTATTTTTTTTAAAAAACTACGCATTTTACGCAATTTTGTATAGGGTATAAGAACTAATGTCTTGAGATTAACACTTAGGCAAAGTGTAAGAATAAATTGGTCGTTTTAAGCTAGACATTTTTTCTTCTAAGGAATGCTAAAAAATTAAGCATAGCTGGGCTACGGTTCCTT
>JALZWC010000961.1 GCA_023300255.1 Saprospiraceae bacterium
TTAGAAGAAAATAGAGATATGCCTATTGAAGAAGCAAAGGCAGCAGGCGCTACCGCACTCTTCGGCGAAAAATATGGCGACACGGTTCGGATGATTACTTTCGACAAAGATTTCTCTAGAGAATTATGTGGAGGAACCCATGTACCTGCTACTGGCGAAATTGGTCAGTTTAAAATTGTATCAGAGTCTGGCGTAGCTGCTGGTGTTAGAAGAATAGAAGCAATTACTTCTATTGCTGCAGAGTCTTTTGTTAATAAAGAATTAGCAGAGTTAGCATCTGTTAGAGGCTTGTTTAAAAATCCAACAGGAGTTATCAGTAGTGTCGCTTCTTTACAAGAAGAGAACAAGCAATTAAAGAAGCAGATTGAAAAGATGATGTCTGATCAAGCAGGTGGCTTGAAGGATGAATTGAAGGCGTCTATGGTTACGATTAATGGAGTCAACTTCATTAGTGCTAAGTTGCCATTGAATGATAGCAATGCGATTAAAACGCTGGCGTACCAATTAGAAAAAGAAATTGGGGATGCCCTGATTGTCTTTGGTGCAGAGGTAAATGATAAGCCACAATTGATGGTGACAGTTAGTAAAGCATTGACAGAAACGAAAGATCTTCACGCAGGCAATATGATCCGAGAATTAGCGAAAGAGATCAAAGGTGGCGGCGGTGGTCAAGCTTTCTTTGCTACTGCTGGTGGTAAAGATGCTAGTGGTTTGGATAAGGCTTTGGCGAGAGCTAAGGAGTTGGTTGGGTAGTTATTATCTAGCTCGGAAAAATCATACATCATAAATCATAAATCCATCTAGTTCAAAACGTGATGGATATATGATGTATGATTTCTGAAATATGATTTATGATTTTCCCAACGCGCTCAAAATTACGATTTCTGTATTAGGTATGCTCTAGATCGTGTGTAAGATAATTACACGATCTAGAGCATTTTTTTTTGGATTTGATTTACTATTCTAGATTTATTAGGCTTGATTCACCTGTCCTATCCTCCAGGCAGGTACGGAACTACTTCGTAGTCACACGAATCTAGGTAGGTCGTGAGCAATAGGTAGTAATAGTCTAAGTCGCTCACGACCTATAAAAATCTATGTCATCCGTGTAAATCTCGCAGAGATTTCCGTGTTGAATTATGTTTGTTTAGGGTGTTTGTAATGCGATTTAGGGTGCAAAATTAGATTTTTGTCTTGTTCCGATAGTATGCTGATTGGCATTAAAATTGTAAACAATTAATATGTACTTTATCATTTAGTACTATTCTCTCCACTCCATAGAATCATTTTAGGTTTAAAAAATAATTAAGAGCTATTATGTGGTCTCCCACAGCAGTTTAAGAAGCTTCTATTCAAAAATTCCTTCCCAAGTTTCTCCTCCCTTTTGTCACATAAACTCCGTCGATTCAAATTATCATTTATATATTTATGACAAGGACTACAATGAAATTATTCACCATTGGGTGCGTATCCTTATTATTCCTATTTAGTAGTTGTATCTCCCACAACAGTTTAGTCAATTATAGAGGTGGAAGTGCAATCCCTTCTTCCCCGACAATTATAAGTAATCCTCCACGATTAACCATTCAACCTAGTGATATTTTAGACATAAAAGTACATAGTATGAATGCGGAATTAGCAGCCCCATTTAATATCATTCCTAAGTCAGCTATAGGTATGAGTAATGCGACGACTACTTCTTTACGATTACATGGTTATTTAGTCAATCAAAAAGGGGTGATAGATTTTCCTGTGCTAGGCACCATACCTGTACAAGGTCTGGACTCAGAGGAACTGAAAGAAACATTACAAAATAAATTAGAAACATACCTAAAAGATCCTGTTGTCAATATTCGCTTACTAAACTTTAAAGTAACAGTATCAGGAGAAGTCAATGAGCCTGGATCTTTTAATATTCCTAACGAGCGAATCACCTTACCAGAAGCGATTACGATGGCAGGTGATTTAACGAATTACGCTACAAGGGATAGTATATTAATTATTCGCGAATTAGATGGGTATCGCACATTCAAGAGAGTCAGTATGCAAAGTCTAGATTTATTTGAATCAGATTTTTACTATTTGAAGCAAAATGATTTAATCTATATAGAACCTCAAAAAGCCAAAACAGGTACCATCAGAGATCAATCCAATGAAATCCTTCCATTTATTAGTGCAGCAGCTACGATACTTGCTATTGTTTTAACAATAATTCGGGTGAAGTAATTTTGAAATCATACTGATTTTAGAATAGAGAAGCGAGAGCAGAGAATAGAGATGTATTTCATTTAAAAATTGACAAATCTTTATTGTTTTTTAAACGAAATACATCTCTGCTCTCTGCTCTCTATTCTAGATTAATCATTCAATTGGTAGCATAACATTCATTAATGACCGAAGCAAAAACGATTCATATAGTTCCTAAAACAGGCCCACAAACAGAAATAGATTTATTAGCCTTAGTTAAAAAGTATTTCTTTAGTAAGTGGTACTGGTATGTTTTAGGAGCGGGCATTGGCTTTTTTATAGCACATACACAGTTAAAAGAAGTTGCGCCACTTCATGAGATAAAGAGTAGGATTTTAATTAAAGAAAATAAAGGAGTTGCCGCTTCTACAGAAGATCTTTTGGTAGAACAATTATACGCAGCTCGTTCCAAAAGTATGTCTAAGGAAATAGAAATTTTGAAATCTCATTCCATGATTGAGGAAGTAGTAAATACGCTACATCTAAATATTGGATACTTATGGCCAGGCTATTTAGACGGACGCCATAGATACGGAAAGTTTCCAATTTACTTTGATACATTCATTGCTAATTCACCAGCTATTTATGAAAAAGAATTTTTTATAGAACCACTCGATAGTTTAAATTTTGCATTTAAGACAGATACGCTTATTGGTACCTACCAACTCAATCAAACATTTAGTAATGAGTACGGTACTTTTCGATTAGTGGCGAAAGCCCCTATACCATTAGATAAGAAAAATGATCTTCAGGTTACTTTTAAAAATGCGGCTTATGTTGCAGACAATTACATCAAGAAAATTAAAATAGGTTCAGGAGAACACGCCAATATGGTGGATTTAAAAATTGAAGATCAATCGCCTCCACGAGGGATTGATTTTATGAATACTTTAGTAGATCACTATAATACTACTACCATAAAAGATAAAAACGAAGTAGCCGTTACTACGCTCAATTTTGTTGATGAACGATTAAATAAAATTGTTAAAGACTTAAATTCTATAGAACGTAAAATTGAAAGGTATAAACGACAAAACCATATTGTCACAGAAGCAGGAGCAAATGCTAGCCTTCTTACAAATGAAGTACAAAAACTGACGAAAAAGAAAAAGGAGCTAAGTATCAAATGGGAAATATTTGAGAATATGTTTTTGTCCATAGATACTAAAAATAATGATTTTCAATTACTACCGACTAATTTGAGTCATATCAACGCTAATTTAATGGGCTTGTTGGATCAGTATAATGAACAAGTTCTATATCAACAACAATTATTAAAAGTTGGACAACCTAGTAATCCAAAAATAATTTCTATTACGGAAGATATTCGAAGTTTAAGAGCATCTATTGCGACTACGCTAGATAATTATTCGAATGATGTCCAACGTGAAATTACTTCTATAACTATTCAACTGGATCAATTAACTGGTCGTCTACAAGAAATTCCAGCTAAAGAAAGAGGACTATTAGAAACCAAACGGCAACTAGACATAAAAGAGAATCTATATGTTTATTTATTAGAAAAACGAGAAGAAATTGCACTAGCTTTAATTGCCAATGGACCTAATTGCAAATTTATTGATAGACCTCGGAGTTCTAAATTTCCTGTGAGTCCTAATCCCCCTATTTACTATATTGGTGGAATCATGACCGGCATATTTTTACCTTTTTTGATTATTATTGGTCGAGATGTTTTTAAATCCACTATTGAATCCGTTGCTGAAATAAAGTCCATTAATCCCAATATTCCAATCATTGGTATAATCAACAAAAATCAATCTCGGTCTAATCCTTATCAGCCTATGTTAAAACAAGGAGGTTATGCTATTCCTATCTCCCTAATGACGCCCATAATAGAATGGAAAAACCGTTTATTTAACTATACGCCTAAATCAGCGGTGGTTGTAAATCCTGAAAGATCTGATACGATTACAGAGGATTTTTTCATGGCTAGAACTAATTTGAATACTCCTGCTAATGATACTACTCAGGTTGTATTAGTGACAGGCGCACAACATCAAGTGGGAAAAACATTTGTTGCCATTAACTTAGCAATGAGTTTTGCGTCAACTAATAAAAAGACTTTATTAGTTGATTTAGATTTAAGACATCCCTCTATTACTAGGGAACTAAATCTGTCAAAACATGCCTTTGGTATTAGTCATTATTTAGAACAGGAACAAGAGATTGCACCTCTTATTCAAAAGACTTCGGAAGAGGAGAATTTACATATTTTTACGGCTGGTAATATTCCTTCAAATGTACCACGCTTTTTAACAGATCATCGACTAATTCGACTTTTCGAAAAATTAAAAGAAGAATATGACGTGATCATAATTGATAGCCCTCCTGTGGATGTAGTTGCAGATGCTTTCTTAATTAATCCATTGGCTACTAATTCTATATATGTCGTACGAAAAGACGAGAGTAAGACTTCTAATTTGAAACAGGCGATGACTTTTTTTGATCAGAAAAAATTAGTAAACCCTTCCATATTATTTAATGATTTTTAATGATTGAGGAGATACTATATTCTAAATAAGATTTTTTACCGAAAATAGCGAAATTAAATGTACGTTCTTTTTTCATTGAAAAAAAAGAACCAAAAATTCTAGTCCAAAAAGCCACCCATCCGCAAGCGGTTCGAGAGTATACTCTCTCTTCTCCGGTCAAACAGTTTTTGGACTAGCCATCCCGCTTAAATGTTGACTATTAGACGTTGACAACAATAGTTTTAAATTCGGTTTTTTATCTTATTTACTGTGTTTTACATAAATAAGTTAACAATTAAATGAAGCTTATTTTTAACTAAACTACTTCCCCATATCAAATATCATAAATGTTAAAAGGTACTAACCAGTTAGAATTACTAAAAGGAAGCATAGTTGCTTTTTTTGTTAAATCTTCTGGTTTGTTTTTTTATTTTTTACTAATCGTTTTCATCGCTCGACAAGCTGGATCGGAAGGCTTAGGTTTATTTACGTTAGCTTATACTATTTTACAATTAGTAGCTATTTTAGCTAAAATTGGATTAGATGCTGGCTTAGTAAAATTCGTCGCTCAATTTCAAGCAACGAATGCACCAGAGCTCATAAATAGTACCTATTCCAAATCTTTACTATTAGTGAGTATGTCTGCTGCTTTAATGGGAGGTCTCCTTTATATTAGTGCAGATTTTCTAGCCACTAATCTTTTAAGTCAGCCTACTTTTGTCCCTTATTTACAACAGCTAGCTTTCTTTATAATCCCCTTTGCCATTGTGTTCCTAACGGGAGAAACATTAAGAGGCTTAAAAAAAATAAAAGCATCGGTTTTAGTGACTAGTACTTTTATTTTTTTATTTGCGATTATTGCTGTTGCTACCTTACCTCAGCCATTAGATCCTTTTTATGTATTTACCTATTTTGGTTATGCGATTGTTTTAACAGCTTTAACAGGTTTATACTTAGTTCATAAAGCAGGAATTCGGTTTACACTAAATTCAAGACTATTACGGAAAATGCCCACTAAACAATTATTGGCTTTTTCTCTTCCGATGTTTCTAGTAATTTCTTTAAATGTTTTTTCTAAGCAAATTAATACTTTGTTATTAGGTGTATTAGGAACGATTGATGATGTTGGTATTTTTGATGTGGCTATGAAGATTGCCGTGCTAACAGCGATTCCCTTAAGTGCTGTTAATTCTATTGCTGCCCCTAAGTTATCTGAAAGTTATGCGATGAATGACCTTTTGGGTTTGCGCAAAACGGCATTAGCATCGTCTAAATTTACCTTATTAGCATCTACCCCTATTTTGTTAATTTGTCTATTATTCCCCGCTTATATTTTACAAATATTCGGAGATGATTTTGTGACGAATGGTATTCTACCACTTCGTATTATTGTCATTGCTCAGTTTATCAATGCGGCGGCAGGACCTGTAGCATATGTATTGCAAATGACGGATAATCATACAATAGTAGGACGAATTATGTTGTTTTCTACTTTTATTTGTATCTGCATTAATTGTCTATTAATTCCAATATTTGGAATAATAGGAGCAGCTATTGCTTATTCTACGAGTCTGATTATTTGGAATGCAGGGTGTTTGTTTTTTATAAAAAAGAAACTAGGTTTTTTTGCTATTTATATGCCATTTAGGAATGGTGTAAGAATAAATGTGCTTTCTTGAGTCGCTTATTTTGTTCTTATTTTGTTCTTATTTTGTTCTTATTTTCTTCTTTAAACCA
>JALZWC010000962.1 GCA_023300255.1 Saprospiraceae bacterium
TTAGCCGCCCATCCGCTTTGCGGTTCAGGAGCTTACACTCCTTCATCTTAGAGTAAAAAATGACTAGCTTAAAACGACTAATTTATTCTCACTTTTTGCTTTAAGCC
The DNA here is from genome assembly GCA_023300255.1 of Saprospiraceae bacterium. Taxonomy (GTDB): domain Bacteria; phylum Bacteroidota; class Bacteroidia; order Chitinophagales; family Saprospiraceae; genus JAFMDF01. The sequence continues at coordinate 108 of JALZWC010000962.1, forward strand.
GTTGACAACAGAAGGTTTCTAACAGTCGTAGGCAATCTGACAGCACAGCGGTCTAACTCCTAACTTCTAAATCTGTAACTAACCAATTCTTTTATAGAGCGTCACCGCAGTGTCCACATCTTCACAAAGTACATATCCATTTCTTTCGTACAATTGTTTAGCCTTATTTGATTTATCTACACTAAGAGATAAGGTATCAATTCCTAATTGTAAATATTTCTTTTCTATTCTATTCAATAGACAAGTACCAATACCTTGACCTCTATAATCCGCTACAATAGCCATGCTAATTTCGGGTGTTTGCTCATTCATAAAACCATATCCTTTTTTTTCGATGGTAAATAATCTGCCCCATATAGCCCCAATTACCTCATGCTCTATTACGGCTACTATAGCTATGTCTGTAGAATCTCTTCCCCAGTCATCAATATACTTAGCAATAGAAGGGTCTTCTAGAATAGATCTTGGAAATGGCTCTGCCCCATCTGGAACATGTAATGCTTTATAAAGCATTTCTTTTAGGAAGGCATGCTCATTTGTTTGTATGTCTCTATAAGTAACCGTCATATATTCTTAATTATTTTTTTCCACAATCTCCTAACCTGTAAATCACCAAATCCATAAATGGCTGCTCGTTTATTAAATAATCTAAACACTACATCAAAATCTTTCGTTCCTATCTCTTCCATTATTTGAAGTAATACTTCGCTAGGATATCCAATAGTTCCTTCCTTTGGAATACGATTTAGGTGAGCATTAACTGCTGGTATTAAAAATGGATAGTCTGTTGATAAGGTCTCCGCAACTTTCAGTAATTCAGCTGTTTTATTTTTTTGATAGTAAGGCCATAGACTAGCTAATGTTTCCTTTTTTCGGAGCAGTTGTCTTTGCTGATACAGTCCCACTAATTCCTCTTGACTCAAATAGCCAAAGCTATATTGGTTCGGCGGATTAGGTTTGACCAAATAAATAGAAATATTAGGAATTCGATGCTGTAAGAAATGCTGTAAAAAATGAATAGTGAACCAAAAATTTACCTGACAAAATAAGTCTTCTTCAAACCAAAGGGTCACTTCTGAAAGAGGAGGGATGTTTAGTATTTTTTGAAATTCAGGGAGGATTTTTTCATAATATTTCTCTTCTGTAATACCTTCATAATACTGACTTATAAAAGTCGCTCTAGTGGCTAATAGCTCCTCTAACGTATCTCCTTCTACCGATCCATCTACTAGACATTCTCTTAGAACAATTATTTCTCCTGAAAGGTCAGTTGGAAATTGATCCTTTAAAGCATCTCCATTAAGAATATGGTATTGGGAAATCATAAGAAATGATTCATTAATAAAAATAGGTGTGTGTTAAACAACTTCGGCGACCTTACTCAATGCATACAATATTTCTCGTCCAATTTGCCGACATCGTTCGTCGTATTTAGTCGCCTCTAACTCCGTATCATCAAATGCTTTGGGATCTTCAAATGGTAAAGAAAATCTAAACTCACATCCTGTAATAACAGGACAACCTTCATCCGCAGAAGTACAGACCATGATGGCCCCAAACTTTTCTGTAGGATTAGGAGCTGTATCATATTTTTTTGAAAAGGCGATATATTTTGGTTGTGCGATTGCCCATTGTATAGCATATATAGGATTAGAAATATCCGTATCCTTTGATCGAATATCAAATCCTATTCGCTGAAAAGCCTGCACTGCACGAGGATTAAAAGCAGTTGCTTCTGTCCCTCCTGAAAAAGTAGCCATCGTAGGCAATTCATAATAATCTGCGCCTACCGCCAACCAGAGTTGGCCCATATGACTCCTTCTAGAGTTATGGGTACAGATAACAATCAATTGAGGAGTTGCTTCTTTTTTGATAGTAGTCGCTATATAATCAGATAATTTTCTTAAATGCGCTTTACGCTCCTCTGGTATTAAAGAAAATTGTAGTTCTAGTAATTCACAAAATTCTTTAATCTCTTTTTTTAATATTGCTTGACTCATTAGTAATTGCTCTAAATAAAGATAGGTTTGAATCATTGACCGCAAAATGATAGCAATTGATTTTAATATTGTTTTCACAGGGCAGAACCTGTATAATTGACACTTACTTTGCGATCATTTTGTGGTCAATAGTTTGAATAACTTTGGACACAGAGTTCACAAAGAAGACACAGAGACCACAAAGTGTTTGTTAGACTATTTTATAAGTCTTTGTGTATTCTGTGTCTTCTCCGTGTGCTCTGTGCCTACCTGTCGGCTAGACCTATGGTATATACACAACTAGCAATTGAAAACGGTGTCGGTCTTCCAGACCTGCTTAGCAAAAGCTCTAGAGGAGCGATGCTGTTTGTAGTAGAAATATTGTCCAAAATGCCAGAAAGGTCCAGCGGACCGACTCCGTATTAAAAAGAAAAAGAGGTGTATATACCATAGGTGGCTAGACAGGTCCGAAACATACAGAAGGCATAATGATAAAGCCTACTATTTGGAAATGGCTTCTTGAAATTTAGTTAATAAACCTTGCAATTTCGCCTTTAAATCCGCATCTGCAATGCCATTTTCTGGAGAAAAATTCTTCTGAAAGGAAGGTAAAGAAAAAGTGCCAATTACCTGCTCATTACCATAACTATAATTTTTATAAGCTAGTTCTAATACGCCTTGTCCACCTCGACCACCAGGAGAAGTTGCTAGTAGCAACATCTGCTTATCTTCCCACACAGTGCCTTCTAATCTAGATACCCAATCATAAATATTCTTATAGGCAGCGGTATACGCCCCATTATTCTCAGCAAAGGAAATAAGGAGGCCATCTGCTGCTTGTACATGCGCTTTAAAGTCCTTGGCTAATTGAGGAATACCTGTTGCGGCCTCTCTGTCTACGCTATAGATCGGCATCTCAAAGTCATTCAAATCCAATAAGACGACCTCTACTCCTTCTAATTGATTAGCGGCATAATTCGCTAATTGCTTGTTGACGGATGCTTTACTGTTGCTTGCGCCAAAGGCTAATATTTTCTTAGTCATAATACATTTTTTAGTGCATTTGGAAGGAACGTTTTGACAAATACACTTTGTGTGCAGAAAAAGTTTAGAATTCTTTTATTTATTTAATTTTTTAGGATGGAGAAGCGAGAGCAGATCAACCCGATTATTGTCGGGTGAACGGAGAAGCGAGACTGTTTTCGTTTAAAACAGGAAGAAATTTCATTACTTTTTAACTCCTCGATACTAAAGTAGTAATAAATGTAAATCTAAACAAGTTGTGGGGAGGCACAAGGCTTTTTTGTATCAAATTGGTTACGCTTCACAAGGTAAGCAGAGTATCTTTGAAATCGTATTACAATAATCAAAGAGGTCTTTTTCTCTTACATCAATATTTAAAAAGGAGTATGCTGGTTTGCTTAAGGAGCATCGGGTGGACTATGATGAACGGTATGTGTTTGATTGATTTGTTGTATGCTGTGTATACCATATGTACCCCGCATTTCATACGGGGCTATTCGGGTTCAACTACTCCGTAGTTGGGGAGGTGGGGTTTGGGTTTATTTCTTTCCCCGCATTTCA
>JALZWC010000963.1 GCA_023300255.1 Saprospiraceae bacterium
GGCAAAAAGTGAGAATAAATTGGTCGTTTTAAGCTAGTCATTTTTTACTCTAAGATGAAGGAGTGTAAGCTCCTGAACCGCAAAGCGGATGGGCGGCTGGAAAACTAAGCATAGCTGGGCTACGGTTCTTTTTTCAGGACTTCTTAGATGGAAAAAAGGCAGGTTAAAATGGCTAATTTATTCTTACTCTTTGCCTAAGTAAGCGAAATCAATACTTAGTACACTGTAACAGAAATTTAGATTGGGAAAACTTAATACGAGGAAAAATTATAGGCATAACAAAGTCAATGTCAATTTCTGAATTTAACGAAATTGCAATAAAATAATAGCTATTCCTATCTGATAGAAATAGTAAAATTTCAGAAGAATTTATTTTTAAAATTGAAAGTGGTGAGATTAATTAAAAATGTATTAACAAAGCGAATAAATTATTTGTGAGATGCCTAGGAATTAAGGACTTACAAACAATGTATCACTTCTTTTAAAGAACTAATAGATAGGTTATAAAGTAGGTGAATTACAAATCGATAGGAAAAATATGGGAAATACGAGAATCCTTGTAAATAAGGAATTGATGGGAAATATAAGATTTATACCTTATATAGAGATGTAAAGTAACAAATAAAATATTACTTAACAAACAAAAAAACGGAATATCACTAAAACTAATTTAATACTGGTATTCTAGAATAGAGATAATGCGTTTTATCAAGACAATTTAAATCTAAACAGAGGCATTAGTGAAAGAAAATAAATAACCTAGACCATTATACTTGTCCTTTTTCCTTTGGCTCAACCAAGTCCCATAGATTTCCATATAGATCTTCAAAAACAGCTACCATCCCATAGGGCTCTTTCGTTCGAGGTCGGATAATTTTAATTTGGTGTTTTATCAGATCTTGGTAATCCCGTTCGAAATCATCGGTATGTAAAAACAAAAACACTCTACTCCCTGCTTGATTTCCTACTCGGCTCAACTGTTCTTCATTTTTGGCTTTTGCTAGCAGTAGACAACAATTAGCAGTACCTTTCGGTGCAACCCTAACGAATCTTTTAGTTGGACTCATTTTCGTGTCTTCTATTAAATCAAAATGTAATTTTTTAGTATAGAATTCGATGGCTTCATCGTAATCTTTAACTACTAAGACTATATTAGCTATTCTTTGTTGCACTGTTTATTTATTAGGAGATCGTCGAAATTTGTAATTTCGACGATCTGTTCTGATGAAGCGATTAGAGAATATCTTCTATCAAAATCTCTTTATTTTATCAACACCTCAGGATTCATAATACCCTTCGGATCTAAACGATCTTTAACCGCTCGCAATGCCGTTCCAAAAATATCTGATTGCTGTTGTGCATAATAAGGCTGGTGATCTTTGCCGACTGCATGATGGTGCGTAATCGTTCCACCATTTTCAATAATAGCGGTAGAAGCAGCTTTCTTGATTGCATCCCATTGCTCCATTTGTTGTCCAGCTTTGCCCTTAGCAATCACCGTATAATAAGGTGCAGGGCCATCAGGATATAAGTGCGTAAACCGACAAGTGACCGTACCAATACCACAATGTTCGTTAACCGCTTGCTGAGTCGCTGCTTTTACATTTTTATGGAATTTTTCAAATTGATCCCAAGTAACGGCTGTTTCAAAAGTTTCTAGAATAAAACCATCCTTCATTAGTTCATCTCTTAGGTAAGGGGCTTTTAGAAAAGAATTTTTCCAAGCATCCGCTTTCTGGCTTCTCCCTCCTTTTAATTTTTCTTCAACTGGTATACCTCCTAGATCTGTACAAATTTTAAGGGCTTCCTCCATCATTCCATCCACTGTATGTTGGTGAGATTCAAAACCAACAATCACCATAGTCGCAGTCCCATCTCCTAATCCATTAGAGAACGCTTCCATAGGATCTACCAAACGAGCATTCGTAGGAAACAATCCACTTTGAGATAATTGACGAGTTGCTTCAACCGCTTGAAAGAAGTCTTTAAATTGTATCGTTTTAGTTAACTTAAATTTTGGAATATCTTGCAAGCGCATCCACGCAGAAGTGATAATACCAAAAATTCCTTCTGACCCCGCTACCAATCGTTCTTCACTTGGTCCAGCACCATGCCCTGGTAATCGACGGCTCTCCATAATACCACTTGGCGTAACCATTCGTACTCCTTGCACAAACTCATCTATATGCGTATATAAGGTAGCAAAGTGTCCGCCTGATCGAGTCGCTATCCAACCGCCTAAGGTAGAAAATTCAAAACTTTGTGGATAGTGTCGTAAAGTCAATCCATGTGGTCGTAAGCCTTTTTCTAATGCAGGGCCAAAAATTCCTCCTTGTATATGAGCTGATCTAGATTGTTTATCTATGTGCAAAATTTTATCAAAGTGGCGCATATCTACCGTGATAACTCCTTGGTATTTAGCATCCAAAGTTGGCTCTACCCCACCCGATACACTGCTGCCGCCCCCAAAAGGAACTAAAGAAATCTGCTCTTTAGCAGCAAAGGTCATCAATGCCTGAATCTCTTCTTCTGTTGTCGGATAAGCTACATAGTCTGGCGGATTATCAAACTGTCCATGTAAGCCTCTCCATATATCTCGGAAAGATTTACCATAGCTTCTCGCTGCTCGATCTTCGATTCGATCTGTACAGATTTTTTCTAAGTGGGTCGGTAGTTTAAAACGAGTCGGTCTTAGTTTCAATTGATCTAAAGGAATTGGAGTGAGTTGCTCGAATTCTTTTATTTGAAACATGGCCTTTAGGTGCGCTCTAGTCTGAGCGACCGTTGTTGCATCTGGACCTTCTTCTTCGTAGCCCCAACCCCAGTATTTTCGTTTTGTTGACATGATATTTTTTTCTAAACATTAAAGGTAGGCTACTCATAATCCTGAAAAGTGACGGATATCTTAGGAGATGTCTGACACTTTAATTGTGCATGAGCATTTGGTAAATCATAAATCATATTTCATACATCATAAATCATATATCTACCTAGTTCGAGCGTGATGGATATATGATGTATGATGT
>JALZWC010000964.1 GCA_023300255.1 Saprospiraceae bacterium
TAGAATGTGGCACAACTCAGAGAGTTGTGTTACGGTTCATAGCTAAGTGTAACACGACTCTCTGAGTTGTGCAAGCTTTTTAGGAAAAACTAAATATTACCACTTTTTTATCTGACACGCTATAATTGCTCAATTTATTTTTGACTTTTCACTTAGGCAAAGTGTAAGAATAAAGTAAACCATTATGATTTTTTTAAAAATTGGCTGTCAACGTCTCACGACTTCATACTTATTACTTCATACTTCATACTTCATACTTATTACTTCATACTTATTACCTCACGTAGTAACTTTACTATCCAATAATAAAACTTGTTTTAAGGAAAAAAGGTGCATTGCTAAGGCAAAAGGTACTATAAAGCTAGGAATCCAAATAAAAGGAAATGCCGCAATAAAGGTATTAGCAGGCTCATTTTTAAAGATTTGAAAACTGGAGGGTGTTGAAATTGTGGCGATAAAAAGAATATTGATTAATAAAAAGATACCAAAGATATTCCAGATGACAGACTCTGGTTTAAGTACGCGACCTTTACCAAAGAAAGCATATCCTGCAAAGAATGCCGTAATTCCTGCAATTATATCCATATTAAAGCCCACAAAGGTCATCTGAAAGGGTATAAAATATCCCATAAAACCCAACCATAGCATTATTTCCATTACAATTCTAAAACTTTGTACTTCAATCAACCATCGAGGAGGAATATGTTGTAATATTTTAGAAAAAGACTTTGAAAATAAGCTTAAATATAGAGATAAACCTAATGGTGGCAATAAGCCAAAAAGCATTATTCTAGGTGGTAATACCTCAAAATTGGAATAGAAGCCTGCTACTGATAAGCCTCCTACAATTATTAGCCAACAGATCAGTCCTAAAAACACCCACTTAATGACTTGATTTTGTTTTTGCATATCCTCTTTCATCGAAAGGAAAGCAATTCTTAATCCATAGGTAGTAAATGCAACTAAAACTAAGGTTAGTAGGCAAACTATTATTTGACAAAAAATATATATTATACTATTCATTTATTATCTCCTCATTCCTTATGAAGCAAAAATGGCATTAAAATCTTTAAAGGATTTAAACTCTACAGCATTGCCGCTTGGGTCCATAAAAAACATAGTTGCTTGTTCGCCAACTTCTCCTTTGAAACGCACATATGGTTCAATAACAAAATCAGTATTATTAGCTTTTAGTTTTTCTGCCAAAGCTTCCCATTCGGCCCATTTGAGAATGGCACCAAAATGCTTCACAGGTACTTTTTTACCGTCTACATCATTGGTATTTACTTCCACTTCTTTATTGTCTACTAAGTGGGCAGTTATTTGACTACCAAAGAAATTAAAATCTATCCAGCGATCATCCGTTCTTCCTACACCGCAACCTAATAGACCTTCATAAAAATCTCTTGTTGCCTTTAAATCATATACTGGAAAAGCTAAATGAAATGGTGCTACTTGCATGAGTAATATTTATTAAAATTTAGTTTATTTATTTTTCTCAAAATTCTTCAAAAATTCGGCTCTATCCGTAATAGCCACATCATAATCCTGTTCAATTTGTAAACCTTCTTTAAGACTTACCTGTTCGCCTGCATGATAAAGATGCTTCATTGCAGCAATGGTCTGCGAACTATTACTTAATATCTTTTTCACAACTTCTCCGACTTTTTCATCTAATTTTTCTAAAGGTATAGCCATATTTACTAAACCAATTCTAGCGGCTTCCTTACCATTTATGGGGTCACATGTAAAGGATAATTCTCTTGCTTTTAGTGGTCCAACTAATTGACTCAAACGTTGTGACATACCCCATTTGGGAATCACGCCCCACTTAGCATGGGTATCCCCAATTGTAGCCTCTTCCGCAGCGATAACCAAATCAAAAGACATCATCAATTCCAAAGCCCCTGTATAACAAAAACCGTTTACAACCGCAATTACAGGTTTCGGCATGGTTTGGATCAATTCCATGATATCTAATCCATTCTTTAGTACATCGGCTGCTTTAACTTGACCTTGCGAAATTCCTTCATTTAGGGCTTTCAAATCCATACCTGCCGACCAAGCTGTCCCTGCCCCTGTTACTAAGACTACTTTTATGGAGTCTTCTGCTGCGGCTTGTTTCATAGCTACTAATAACTCTTCTATTAACTCTGGATTCAGCGCATTCATAGCTTCTGGCCTATTAAACATTATGACTAAAATAGGGCCGTTTTGCTGATAGACAATATATTCAAATTCTTCCATAGATTAAGTACAAGTTAAATTTAATAGATATGAAAAGGACTACCTGTTGCTATAATTGAAGCTCAAATATAGAATTTAGTTTGGAAGAAAAGAAGTTGGTTTGAAAGTATCGTAATATTGTTTTGGCTGCTAAGTAGGATGAGTCAAGCGCAAATTGAAACTCCAAAATAGACTATAGACTATATGGTTTGCGTAACTTTTACACTAATAAAGTATTAATACGTATTTTTTTTAAAAAAAATGTTGTTTTTCTAGTTTTTGTTCCTACATTTATGACGAATAGAAAGATTTAAATAGAAAGAATTATGTTATTTTTTGCCATTCCTAAAGTGGTGAAGTTGCTATATTTAGGTTTAAAATCAGAAATACTTAGGCATTATTATTTTCCTAGTTAAGAGTCTTTTTTGACTCTATTATTTCTAAATAAATAGCACTAAATCACCTTTTATCCTTACTAAATAACTCTTTATACTCAATTTCATTAGTTTAAACTTAAAATCAGCTTATGACACAAAAAACATTACGTATGCCTTATAAGTGGCTACAAAATGGTCTAGTCGTCCTATGTTTACTATTATCTTCAGCAATGTATGCACAGATATCAGGAACACTAGTTGACGATGCAAATGATGAACCTTTAATTGGGGCATCTATCTTAATTCAAGGAACTTCTACAGGTACTGTTACCGATTTTGATGGTAATTTCAGTTTGGATGCGAACCCAGGAGATGTATTAGAACTATCTTATACTGGTTATACTACCCAAAACATAACTGTAGGTAACGAAACAGTTCTTTCTATTAGATTATCTCAAGGATCTCTTCTGGATGAGGTAGTTGTTACTGGTTATACTTCTCAATCAAAGAGAAATATTACGGG
>JALZWC010000965.1 GCA_023300255.1 Saprospiraceae bacterium
CATAAAACTATCCAAGTATCTGGCTAGTGTCTAGTAAGTCTAGTAGCTACCTGATAAGGAGTAATACTATGTGAACTATGTGAACTATGTGAACTATGTATCTATGTGGTAAATTCGTCAACATTATATGTGTTTTCCCCCAATTCTTTACACACTCGTATTATTTTCGTAACTACTCAGGTGTCAGATGGAGTCGTGCTAACTAAGAATGTTCGTTTTCATAAACCAAGGATAAGTACTTTGCAATAAAGCAAATAGTAAACTTAACGATAGCACTGTTTCAAGCTCATTTAATTAAGACCATCATAAAGACCCGCTACTTCCAACAAAGAACCAAGCTCCACCACATTCCCAAAAGGCAATCCCTCCTTAGTCTCTCCATATTGATTAATCCAACAAGCATCCAATCCAAACATACTCGCTCCTGACACATCCCATTGATTAGAAGAAAAGAAAACCAACTCATTAGTAGTAGCAGTCAATTGGTCGAGTGCCATTTGGTATACAGCTGGTTTCGGTTTATATATCCCGATTTTGTCAACAGAAAGGATGGCATCTACATAAGGCGCAATACCCGTTAATTGGACGCCATTATCGAGCATAGAAGGAGTGCCATTGGATAAGATCGCTACCGTTTTACCATTTTGTTTTAAAACTTTTAACAAAGTGTCTACTCCATTTATCAAACTCGGCGTGTCATATAAAGGCAGTAAAATATCGAAGACTTTTTTATCTGATATACCATTCAAGCGCATACTATAATCCAGCGCTTCTTTAGTAACGGTACTGAAGGGTTGGTATTGATCCATCTCATTTCGTAACCAAGTGTATTGGAGTTGTTTGCTACGCCATACCTCTAAGAGCTTGTCTGTTTTATCTCCTGCAATCTTTGTTAATGCTTCTTTTACTTCGCTGGTTTTAAACAAAGTTCCAAAGGCATCGAAGACGAAATATTTTTTATTCGGTAGGTCTTTGATGTTCATTCGTTATGATTTAAATCTGATTTTTTTGACTTCAAATGGTTATTCTTCCAATCTTTGATTTTGTAAAATGTAGCTTAGACCTCTGGTCTGAGTAGACTTAAGCCACACCTACTCAGACCAGAGGTCTAAGCTACATTTGTATCAACTAATTTAAAAGAAACCTCCGTACCCCACCAGAAAATCTCTTTGATTATCAGTCAGTTATAGAGCAAGGACGGATGGCAGAAATTTTCAAAATGGCTGTCATCTTTTTCAGAACCTCAAATAATAGCCACTTTCTAAGTTTCTGCTATCAAGAGTCCGTCTCTTAGCCTGACGGCTATGGTTACGAACTTCGACGATCCGAGGGTAAAGTGTAACTATGTGCCCTATGTACCTATGTGGTAAAATATTAAGTTTGATTTGCCCTACGTTTTTAATTCCGCTGACAACAATTAGGCTGCATATGACTCCCCGTCTCATTAAAATAAGGAAAGGCATTACCACTACCCTCTTCTTCAAAATAAAACGAACTACGTTCCACATCATAATTACCTACCTCATTCATCGTAGCAGAATCATATACTCGACCATTTAAGATCGTGTATTTCACCTGCTCCGAATTACGAATATTCTCTAAAGGATTTGCATCCAAAACAATTAAATCTGCTAATTTCCCTTCTTTAATGGAACCTAATTGATGATCCATTCCAAGGTAAGTAGCTCCATTAATAGTTGCACATTTTAAAGCTTCCATATTAGTCATGCCGCCCTGCTGAAGCATCCATAATTCCCAGTGTGCTCCAAGACCTTGAAGCTGACCATGCGCCCCTAAATTGATCTTTACACCAGCATCCGACAACTTCTTTAAACTCTTAGAAGTTAAGATATGTCCATTTTCATATTCTTCTTCTGGAACCATGACCCGATGTCTTGCACGACTATCCACCACACTTCTAGGAGTGAACGTTAACAACCTTTCTTTTTCCCAAACATTCGTGTGTTGGTACCAATAGTATTCGCCACTCATCCCTGCATAGTTGACCACCAAGGTAGGCGTATTATGAGATTTAGTTGATGCCCAAAAATTAACGACATCTTTGTAAAGCGGTGCTACTGGAATATTGTGCTCTACCCCTGTATGCCCATCCATGACCATACTCATATTATGCATGAAGAAAGAGCCTCCTTCTGGTACGACCAAGATACCAAGTTCTCTAGCTGCTTGCATCACTTGTTGTCTCTGATTCCGACGAGGTTGGTTGTAACTTTTTACAGAAAAAGCACCATAGGCTTTTGTTCTACGCAAAGCAGATTTGGCATCATCCAAACTATTAATCACAGCTTTAAAATCTCCTTCTGCTCCATATAAAATAGTCCCCGTACTAAACAGTCTTGGACCAACCATTTCTCCAGATTTTAGTAACTCACTTTGCGCAAAAGCCATTTCTGTATTTACAGAAGGATCATGGGAAGTGGTTACACCATAAGCCAAATTTGCATAATATTCCCATTGCTTTTGTGGACTCAGTCCGTAACGGAAATTTCCACTATGCGCATGTACATCCATGATGCCCGGCATGATCGTTTTGTCTGTACAATCTATCGTAGTCGCTTTAGCGGGAATCTCTATATCTGCCCCAAAAGATTTGATAATATTATCTTCTATTAGCACCGTTCCATTTTCGATTACTTCGTCTCCTTCCATTGTAATGATACGCGCATTGGTCAAAGCTAATAAGCCCTCTGGTCGATCACTCTCCACCGTCAAATTGATTTTCAAACCAACGGAATCCATAGGCGGCAAGCTATCTACTGCGCCTTCTAGAAATTTAAATCGTTCGGTCAAGTTATCACTAAAATATTCCTCTCCTAAAGTCCAAAATAGTTTTTTACTATCCTTTGACCAATGAATATTTATACCCGCATCTTTAGCTACTTGTGCAACAGGAACCGCTTTTGTTTT
>JALZWC010000966.1 GCA_023300255.1 Saprospiraceae bacterium
AAAGGAACCGTAGCCCAGCTATGCTTAATTTTTTAGCATTCCTTAGAAGAAAAAATGTCTAGCTTAAAACGACCAATTTATTCTTACACTTTGCCTTACGTCTCTGTTCTTGCTTCTCTATTCTCTATTCTAGTTTTACAGTCTCCTTCCATTATAAAACGAATAGTCCTTTCACAAAACAAATGAGCCAACTCTTACTTATACGCCATGCACAAGCTTCCTTTCTAGCTGCGGACTATGATAATCTATCTGAAAAAGGTTTACAACAATCTACCCTATTAGGTCATTACCTAGCAGAACAAGGGCATCAATTTAATCATGCCTATGTCGGGACACTTCGCCGCCAACAGCAAACCTATCAAAAAGTAAAAGAAGCCTTTCTAGAACGAGGACTATCTTTCCCTGAAGCAACTATTCTTCCAGAGTTAAATGAATATAAAGGCATGGATGTTATGGGAGAGGTTCGTCAAGAATTGATGGACCATCATGAAAATTTCAAAGTCTGGTTCAAAGAGATGGATGAAAATCCAACTCATAAAACGAAAATGAAATTGGTCGTTACTTTCTTGAATATGTGGGCTACAGAAACACTTGGCTTTGACCTACCTAAAGATGTACAAACTTATAACGACTTTAAAAATACGGCCCACTTAGGATTGCAAAAAGTCATGATGGGTAATGAAAAGGGAAAGTCTATTGCTGCCTTCTCTTCTGGCGGTTGTATAGCGGCCATGCTTGGTAAGATAGTCGGCACTACAGATAATGGTAAGTCTATGGGTTTTAACTTAGTTATGCGGAATACGGCTATAAATGAAGTACTTTTTTCTGGTAATAGGTTAAGTCTAAAAACTTTTAATACCCTACCCCATCTTGCAGAAGACATGATTACTACTATGTGATTGTAAGTCTCCAACCAATAAAAAGAAAACCTCCTATCAAAATGAAAAAGATAATTGGAATCTTGTTTATTCTTTCCTTAAGTATTGAAGGCTATTCTCAACTGATTACAAAAGATACAACATGGCTTTGGGGAATAAATGAAGATAATTACTTTCGTTTAGATACTTGCATAGAAGAAATGTCTTATTTCTTAAACTCTGAATTTAATAATCTTAGAGAATCACCCTATGAATATGTCAAATTTGAAAGATATGGATTGGACCACTCTATGTGGAGTACTAGCATAGAAATAACTCAAGATACATTTTTAGTCGAACATGGTATTACTTCTTGTTATTACAGAAATGGGAATTTGGGTAGATTTACAACTTATAATAAAGGAGTAAGGTTGCAGGAGATTTCATATGATAAAGTTGGAAGATTAAAATCAGAAACAAGATTAGACACTATCCAAAAATTATGGATAGAAAACAATTATGATAAGGGATTACTGGTAAATACTAAGCACTACTTAAAAACTGATTCCTGTATTCAGGTAAATTGGTATCCAAATAATAATTTAAGAACTTCACATGGAGAAATAATGGGAAATTTAGATCTAACAAAAGATAGCATAGTTAGAGAACAAATCAAATTAAGTGCACGATTTCTAAACACGAAGGTGAGTTTATTTTTTGATGATGGGGTTGAAGTAAGAATTGATGACCTTGAGTTAAAATCTGGGGATACGATAGAAGTTAAATTAAAAACAGATACAACTCTAGATTTAGAGATACTTCATGATAAGCAGGCCATCGTCAACAGAAAAAATCTGGTCTTAAGGAGGAAATTCGATGAAATCAATATTCCTATCAAAATTAAAGGTTGTCACATTGATTATTCAAAAGTGGAACAAGACTACAAATTTATAATTAACCAGAATAAAAATAGCAAAATATTAATTGACCAAATTGGAACATCAACTTCGATTGGATTTAGTGGTACCAATATTGAAGAAGGGATCAATGTCGGATTTCAAGCCTGTAAAATTAATTTAGCAAATCTTCCAAAAGGAGATTATAATATAAATATTGGGAGTTGTCATACTTCTGGAAATATACAGGTTGAAATTAAATAAGAAGGTCCCATATAAAGTAGCAATTTAGACATAGCATTAAACCCTTCCCTTAAATTTCTTCTTTTAAAAATCTTTGCCTATCATTGTGCCCTACAATTTTAAGCATGTCAAAAAAGTACAATTACATAGCCATCGAGGGAAATATTGGGGCCGGTAAAACGACCCTCTGCGAAATGCTAGCCAAAGATTGGAGCTATGATTTAGTATTAGAGCAATTTACAGATAATCCTTTCCTCCCTTTGTTTTATGAAAATCCAGAGCGCTATGCCTTTCAGGTAGAACTCTTTTTCATGACAGAACGTTATAAGCAGTTACAAGATCATTTCGCCAATAGAAATTTATTCCAACAACATACGATAGCTGATTATTTTTTCTTAAAAACTTTACTTTTTGCTAAAAAGAATTTATTAAATGAGGAAAATAGATTATTTACTAATTTATTTAAAACTTTAAATAAGGGGCTACCTACACCCGACTTATTAGTGTATCTTCATCGACCTGTATCGGAATTACAGCAATATATTCATCAAAGAGGTAGAACAATGGAGCAAGAAATAGCTAATAGCTATTTGGAAAAGGTGCAATCTGCTTACTTTGATTTTATTAAGTCTGATCCAGATCTCCCAATTCTTGTCTTAGACATAGAGGGAATTAATTTTGTTGAAAACAAAACTATTTATCAAAAAATCAAAAAGCTGTTAGAAAATCCACCTGAATTGAATAAAGTTAACTATATAAAGATCGAGTAAACAATGAATTTATAACAGATAGTCTTTAAGGAATGAGGAGATAATAAATGTTACAAGTTGGCTTAGTCATTTTTCTGTCTTAGGAAGCCAAAAAACTAGTGCATAGCAGGGCTACGGACTCTTTT
>JALZWC010000967.1 GCA_023300255.1 Saprospiraceae bacterium
AGCCAGCTCACGGGTTTCTCAAAGCTTTGCGAACTCCGTGAGCTGGCTACGAGAAGAGCAAGAGTTCTTAAAGCCTATTCGTCGCTTCTCTAACTCCATCAAAAGGCAAGAAGTGTCAACTATTTTGATAAACTTGTCCTAATTTCTCATCGGATGGCTACGCCGTCCGATGAGTTGCGTTCCCATCGGACGGCGGTAGCCATCCGATGGAAGAAATCGCTACTTAAATTATCTTCTCGTTACTAACCCAACAGCTTTTTTATGATAGTAGAGATTGTTTTTCCATCGGCTTTACCAGCTAGTTGCTTAGAAGCCATTCCCATCACCTTTCCCATATCTTTCATAGACGTGGCACCAACTTGCTCCATTAAGCCTTTCAAGAAAGTGGTTAGTTCTGCCTCTCCCATTTGCTGAGGTAAGTATTTTTCTAAAACAGTAATTTCTTCCGCTTCTATCTTAGCGAGGTCCGCTCTACCTTGTTCTTCGAAAATTGCTAAAGAATCTTTACGCTGCTTGACTAGCTTTTGTACCAATTTAATTTCTCCAGCCTCGTCCATTTCTACACCAGTGCCAGATGTTTTAATTAATAAAAGTTGACTTTTAATAGCTCTGATACTACGTTTTGCGGCATCATCTTTCGCCTTCATGGCTGTTTTCAAGTCTGCATTAATTCTTTCTTCTAAAGTCATTTTTGCTATTATTTATTGGAATACAAGAGCCTATTAGGACTCTACAAATTTAAAGGTAAATCAGCTTAAAAGCAGGAAAACGTACTAGTAGTTATCCACATTTGCTAAACACTAATCTACGGCATCGTCTTTAAGACGTGCTATCCATTGAGTTAGTTCCACAAAATCTTCTAAGGATAGCTGTTCAGGGCGTTTAGTAAGTATAGGGGAGCTTAAAAAGTCGGGATCTTTTGAAAAGTATTTCATGGTGTTTCGAAGCATTTTTCGTCGCTGACTAAATGCTTGTTTCACCACTTGTCTAAGTGTTTGATAACTACAACCTAGCTCATGATTTTCCCGTCTTACTAATCTAATAACAGCAGATTCAACCTTAGGAGGTGGTGTAAAGTTCTCTTTGCCGACATTGAACAGCAATTCTCCGTTATAGTAGGCTTTTACTAATACACTAACGACACCATAGGTTTTACTGCCAGGACCAGCTACAATTCTGTCTGCCACTTCTTTTTGAAACATTCCGACCATTTCAGGTATTTGCTCGCGATATTCCAGCATTTTAAAAATAATTTGGCTGGAAATGTTGTAAGGATAGTTTCCAATGAGTCCAAAAGAGATTTTTTCTTTAAAAAATAACTCTAAAGGAACTTTTAGAAAATCTTCCGAAATAATTTGTCCTTTCAGCTCTGGAAAATTTTTCTGTAAATAACTCACCATATCCCGATCTGCTTCCACTACCACTAATTCTTTCTCTCTTTTGAGTAAATACTTCGTTAGCATCCCTTTGCCAGGACCCACTTCCAGAATTTTCGAATAACTATCAGTTAGTAATAAACTATCGGCAATACGTTCTGCAATAGATTCCTGATTTAAAAAGTGTTGCCCGAATGATTTTTTTGCCCTCACGAAATGGTATTGATTTGGAAGTTGATTAAGAGTCTATTCTTTACTCTTGCTTCTTTGTTCTTTAAATAAACTTATTAATCACACTATTGGAGATTGAACTAGAACAGAGCGTAGAGACAGATTTCGTTTGCAAACAACGTAATTCGGTCATTTCCTGCCTGCGTGCCTTGGCAGGCAGGTTTAAACGAAACTCATCTCTATTTTCTATTCTTTTCTCCTGTCCAGTAGTGTACTTATTAGTTGAATAAAAAGCATAAACAACTGTTTTTCAGAAACAAATATTGAAAAAAACCTTTATATATATAGTATGATCTTTGTATGCATCTTTTAACCACGACATTGATCGCTTTTAAGAAATTCTAACTTAGTAACGACTAGATAATAAGTTCGTTAATTTTGACGAGACTATTTTGTTTCCGTTACTTAAATAGTAGTGTAGCAATGAATTTTAGCATAAACCTAGTAGATCGCCCAAATAAAGAAGATAACCTACTTATCTTAGCCACTACCAATTATTTGAATCCTGTTCTTCCCTATTTAAATGAAAATGAAAGGGCTTACCTAAAACAAGCTGCAACAAGTGATATTCACTATGTTTTCTTTCCCAAAAGTACCAATAGCATCCTAGTTCATTTTGTAGATACCTCTGACGATACTCATTATCAAAAAGAATTGGTTCGAATAGCTGGAAATGTCATCACTAATGCATTTACGCACTACAAGATACAGGAGATTTCAATAGTAAACACCATAAAAAAGATTGAGATAGCAGAATACGTAGAAGGAATAGTTTTAGGGGGGTACCAGTTTACTAAATACTTTAGCAATTCTAATAAAAATCATAAAATTCCACACCAAATAAATATTGCTTCACAAGATTTATCAGCTGAGGAATTAAATAGCCTTCAAGCGGTCTTAGAGGCTACGTATAAAGCTAGAGACTTAGTCAATGAGCCTCAATCCTACCTTACGGCTACAAAGTTAGGAGAAGAAATAGAGATATTAGGGAATACCTATGGTTTTTCTGTAAAAGTGTTGGATAAGCCTAAAATAGAAGAATTAAATATGGGAGGCTTATTAGCTGTGAATAGAGGAAGTTTTGGACCACCTCGTTTTTGCATTATGGAGTGGAAACATCCAGAAGCAAAGAATTCAAAGCCTATTGTTTTGGTAGGAAAAGGAGTTGTTTTTGATACAGGAGGCGTGAATTTAAAGCCTACGCCTAACTCTTTGGCGACTATGAAATGTGATATGGCTGGAGCTGCAACGGTGATTGGTGCAATGGTGGCAACGGCGAAAGCTAATTTACCTGTACATGTTATTGCCTTAGTGCCTGCAACGGATAATCGTATAGGAAATGATGCCTACCTTCCTGGTGATGTGATAACGATGTATGATGGGACAACCGTAGAGGTCTTAAACACCGATGCAGAAGGTCGTTTAATCTTAGCAGATGCGTTACATTATGCTAAACAATATCAGCCAGAATTAGTACTTGATTTCGCTACGCTTACTGGTGCAGCTGTTCGATCTTTAGGGCAACATGCTATTTGTTATATGGGGACTGCAGGGGATAAGGTAAAAGGACAGTTAGAAGAGAGTGGCCAGAAAGTATTTGAGCGATTGGTAGAATTTCCGTTGTGGAGAGAATATGGAAAGCAATTAAAATCTAATATTGCTGATTTAAAAAATGTGGGTGGGCCTATGGCAGGTATGATTACTGCGGGTAAATTTTTAGAACATTTTACCAACTACCCTTGGCTCCATTTTGATATTGCTGGACCTGCTTACTTACAAGCTCCTGATACTTATAGAACTAAGTCTGGTACGGGGGTTGGCGTTCGATTGGTGTTCGATTTCCTTAAGAATTATTAGAGTGTGTAAAGAATTGGGGGAAAACGCATATAATGTTGACGAATTTACCACATAGATACATAGTTCACATAGTATTACTCCTTATCAGGTAGCTACTAGACTTAC
>JALZWC010000968.1 GCA_023300255.1 Saprospiraceae bacterium
AGCCGCCAAATTTATTTGGCAGGCTCTATATAATCTATTGTTTATTAGCATTTTAAACCTACCAAATAAATTTGGTGGTTACGAAAAACGCATTAACGGTCAGCCTGTTCCAGTGGTCGGATGAAACGGGCAGCTTGATCCGACCACTGGAAGTGATCGGATCAATTGGGTTAAAATTGTCCCAACTTTATTTGACATTCAAATAAATTAATAGTTGTTATTCAGCATTGGTTAAAGCCAATACTAAATAACTAATTTTTAATTCCCAAAAACACTAGGTGCTTCTGGCACCATAATTTCCAACTCTAAAAAAAAAGAACATTGTATACTATTGCTATTTTCATCTGTGATGGTCAAAGTAATTTCCTGTATACCACTATTTTCTAATATAATTCCTGCTGGTGGTATTTGTAATATATTGATAGCAGCATAGCTACTACAATTATCGGCAATCATTGCCTGACCTGTATAATCAGGCAATTCATATGCACATCCTTTGACTAATATCATTTCGTTGTCTGGACAATTTAAATCTGGAGCTATTTCATCTTTTAAAAGAATCTCGAAAGAACAATCACTCGAATTTCCACTTTCATCATTGATACTAAGTACTACGGTATGGAAAGTATTAGGTCCAGTTAATAAGGTATTAGGCGCAGGTGACTGAGAAAGGACAAGTGTATTTTCTAGTGTACAATTGTCCATATGCACTGTAGTATTTCTATAATCAGGAACAAGTGCTATACAATTATCTTCTAAGGGAATTGTCTGATTGCCTGGACATAATATGGTAGGCGCAATAGTATCTACCAAACTAATTCTAAATTCACAGCTACTCCTTCCACTTCCATCATTTGCGGTCAAGGTGATTGTTTCCATTGTACCTGCGTCAAACAAAGTAGTTCCTGCTATTGGTGTTTGCGTAATACTGATATTTGATATTGGTGTACAAATATCACTTACTGTAGTTGCAGTAGTATAATCTTGAAGAGCTATTTGGCAATCTGAATCTACGCTTAGTGTTACATCCGTTGGACAAGATATAGTCGGAGCACTATCATCCTGCGTAAAAACATTAAAGGAACATTGATTAATATTACCTGCCTCATCTTCAGCTGTCACCAAAATAGTATGGTTCATAGTCCCTGTAAGAATGCTTCCTGCTGTAGGATTTTGACTTAGCGTAATACTAGATACCATTGAACAATTATCCATTGTCGTTGTGGTACTATTATAATTTGGTAGAATAATTTCACAATTATTATTGGGTGATAAAGTTATATCTGTTGGACAAATCAAAGTAGGTGCAAGCGTATCTGTCAAACTTATATTGAACTTGCAAAAGTTTGTTTTACCTGCTCCATTGTCTGCAGTTAGCGTGATTTCTTGCATGGTTCCTACACCTGAAATAAGCGTCCCTGCAATTGGTGTTTGGCTAAGCATAAAATCAGTTGCTGGAAAACACTGGCTTGTAACAATAGCCATAGAAGTATAATCTGGCAAAACAATTTCACAATTAATATCCACTGGAATTGTTTGATCCCCAGGACAGGTAATAGATGGATCTACATCGTCATTTAACGCTATATCAAAAGAACATTCTTTAGTATTTCCATTTCTATCATTCGCTATCAACGTAACTGTTTGAATAGTCCCATCGCCCATTACAGTCGTATTCGGTATAGGGATTTGGGACACTGTTATAAATACTTCTGGTGTGCAATTATCATCAATGCTTGCTGCGCTCGTATAATCCATCAGCATAATTTCACACATGGCATCTACACTCAATAATTGATTAATAGGACAAGTAATACTCGGAAGAATGGTGTCTTTTAATACGATTAAAAAATCGCACTCCCTACTATTTCCATTTCCATCAGCTACTGTAATTGTTACAACTTGAGTCGTTCCATGTCCACTTAATGTAATCCCTGGTACAGGACTTTGACTCACCATAAGGTCCATCTCTGCTACGCAGTTATCCGAAAGAATTAATTCCTCTGTATAATCTAATACAACTGCTTGGCATAAGGCATTCAGCGATAATGTATCTGTAATAGGACAGGTAATCACAGGACTAATCGTATCTGTAAGCTGTATCGTAAAAGAACAAGTACTGCTATTACCATTCCCATCATTGCCTACAATATTGATTAACTCAATATTACCAGCACCATTTAATATGGTGCCGGCAATAGGTGTTTGGCTTAGAGATATAGAGGATATTATGGCACAATTATCATTGGATATTATTTCATTCGTATAATCTAAAACACTTATAGTACAACTATTATCTACCTCCACATTTTTATTAAGGGGACAAGTTAGACTCGGAGGAGATTGGTCATCTAAGCTCACTTGAAAACTACATTGATTCGTATTTCCACTATTATCCGTCGCTGTTACCGTGATATTCTCCATCGTATTATGACCTGTTATTATCGTCCCAGCAATAGGCACTTGTGCAATAGACAAATCACTTGTTGAAGTACAATTATCTGTAATAGTAGTGGCAGTTATATAATTAGGAATCGTAGCCGAACAATCAGTAGCTACTACTAGCACTTGATTAGCAGGACAATTAAGAATAGGGGCTATGGTATCAATAATCGTTATTTGGAAAAAACATTGTTCCATGTTACCACTTTCATCTTCACTATTAACAATTATTATTTGAGTAAAATTCTCCCCACTTATAATTGTACCTACCAAAGGGAATTGAGTAATAATAATATCTACATTTGCTGTACAATTATCTGATCCAGAAGCAGCCGATGTGTAATCTGGTATTGAAAAATTACAATCATTATCCGCTATTACATTGGCATTTGCTGGACAAGTGATAGTCGGATCTATATTATCTTTTACAATCACTAGAAAATTACAGTTGGTAGCATTCCCTGAAATGTCTGTTGCCGTTATTGTAACAGTAGTCGTACCTAAAGACAAACTAGTACCGCTTGTTGGCATTTGACTTAAAGTAATAGCATTACTAGCTGTACAATTATCACTTGTAGTACTACTCATTAAGTAGTTTTGTAAAGTGGTTTCACAATTTGTATCTACAAACACATCTCTATTTCCAGGGCAAGCAAGACTAGGTGGCAAGTCATCTACTGTGGTAATTAAAATAGTATCATTACAGGGTGGGAACAGATAAAACAGCGTATCTACATTTGGAATAGGACTGTCATTAACACCCAATGTTACATTCCCATTCCCGTCAACTGTAGTTCCAATATCACTAATAAGCCCCCATGTACCTCCTAGTAAATCTGTGGTCATTTGGGCTAGTATAGTCCCAGAGCAACCAGTAGTATCTGATGCAATGATGTTCGGTTCATCTGCAAGATTATCCCCATCATTATCTTTATTATCTCCACAAATTTCTAAGCAAATTATATTTAAGAAAGAATCTAGATTATTTGTAAAATCACATTCTGCCGTACCTGTCACAGGAAAATCCATATCAAAAATATAAGGCAAACCCGTTACAAATCCAGTATCATTCACCACTACAAAAATATCAACAGGTGTCAATAAAGGATCTATATTTAAGTCATACATAATCAGATCCATACTATCTGGATCTATCGTATTAGATAGTGTAGTAGTGCCTATCAGCGTAGCCATAGAAGTACTCGGATTACTAGTATAAAAAGCAATTGGTGTACCCGCTGGCAGTTGGGCACTTCCTAGGTTTTCGACTTTCATGGAAATGCCTAAAGTATCAGGACAATCCTCCGTTGATACTTCCATAATCTCAATGGTCGCATCCGCTGCTGCGAAAGCAGGCGTACTACCTGAGCTTAGAATAGTAGTCTGCGATAAAAAGCTATTGAAAGCAGTTCCTAAAGCTGGATTCAATATATCCTGTTGTACCACAGGTACAGAAAGATCATCATTAATATTCGTATTAAAATAGCCATGCTGGTTCCAGACAGGTCTTGCAGAAACCCATGGATTACTGGAAGATCGATATACCTGTACATAATCATTGCCACTAAACCCAGGACCATTCCCATCTTGTGCAGTAAGAATTACTTCTGCGGCTCCATCCGCATTGACATCCGCTACTAAAGGATATTCCGACCTAGTACCTGCCTCTGCCGGAATTCTGACAATCTCTGCACCTGTCTTTGCATTTAAAATAAATAAGAATGCCTCTTCACTATAGACTACTTCTTTTTTACCATCCCCTTCAAAGTCAAAAAGAGAACTTCCTGTTCTTTGTGAACCATCGTCTAATCCTGTTTTTGTCCATTTCTCAACCAGTGTATTATTTGCCGCATCATACTCCAATACCACATAGATACTGTTACCCGCAGTTCCTAATTCAACCATTCCATCATTATCGAAATCGCCGATATTTATGCGCCCACCACCAGAGGTATTCGCTATAAAATAAGAAGTACCAATCTGCGTCTGTGTTCTTGGGTTCCAAACATATATTCTCCCTGCATCCATCACTATTATATCAATTGCTCCATCCCCATCAACGTCCGCAATGCTAGTAAAGCCATCTGTCAATCCATTAGTAGTAATTTGAGAGACGACCGTTAATACCCCATTGTCCATCGTACCATCTCCTAAATCTACGGTATACACATTATTCCCTGCTATTAATTCCAAGCCCATTGCCTCTGCACCGAAAACACCTCCTATCGGATTAGGATCACCAGGTTGAAATACATCATAGGCTATTGTTTTACTATCACTATTATTATTATAATTCCCTCTGCTTCCAACACCAGCAGCTAGTCTTGTTCCGTCAATTGTATTGAAAATTTTGTTTCCTCCATATACTTCTGGGACCCCATCGGCATTAAAATCAGCAATATGTGGTGTAGTAAAATTATTCACCTCTATATTATCCGCAGTTGTCCAAACAGCATTCGGATTCCCATATTCATATCGGGATAATCGGTTCCCATTTTCCCATAAAAAAATATCTCCTAAACCATTTAAATCTACATCTGCAATGGCTACTTGTGCGAAGGGAGAATTTGTTCCTACTACAATAGATTGTTTAATACTACAATCTTGACCATTAAATATTTGTATCCTTCCTGGACTCGGATCATTCGCCAGCATTTCAGGAATACCATCTCCATCCATATCTCCTACATATACGGCACTTCGTTGGTCTATCGGATATAATGTTTTATCGGTTTGACAGACAAATTCCAAGGCAAAATCTGGACTTACTTCTGGTTCGAAAGTGCAGGTACTACCTGCGGAACCATAATAAAATCCATCACAGGCCATCGTCCCAAAACAATCTTCATCAAAGCAATCTATTAGTCCATCGCCATCATCATCTATTCCATTGTCACAGATCTCCATCATTTGAGTACATTCTATAGGAGTACCAGGTATCAATGATTCAATTGACCACATACCGATATAAAGTAATATCAAAAATGTATAATCCTGTATCATAATTTGAGATCGCTGTGCGGTAGACCGCTGTGCGGTCAGATCGCTGCGCTGTCAGACCGCTGCGCTGTCAGAGTAGAGATCGCCTGCGGCTGTCAGACTTATGATGTTGACCATGATGCGTTCTACAAGGAGATTGCTGTGCGGTCAGAGTAGAGATCGCCTCCTGCCTTCTAAAAAAAGCTATTAAGGTTTTTAATTGGTGTATATACTTTAGGTCGGAAAATAGGAAGCACTTTGTAGAATTATATAACCCTCGTGTATTGTGAGCGGGACTCTACTTAGGAATGTGTATGGAATAAGTTCGTAATTTAGGGTAGCTTATTTTGTTCTTAGTTTTTGCTTTAATGAAGGAGAATTGTTGATACTTTGACTGAG
>JALZWC010000969.1 GCA_023300255.1 Saprospiraceae bacterium
TCAGTCAAAGTATCAACAATTATCCTTCATTAAAGCAAAAACTAAGAACAAAATAAGCTACCCTAAATTACGAACTTATTCCATACACATTCCTAAGTATAAAAACTATACTCGGCGATATCTATCAAAAATATAGACTTATCGCTGAGTATACATAACTTTGGGGTAGATTTTTTTGTGCTTTCTCAATACAATTTTCTTCCCTTTCGACTCAAAATCTATTGAAGGATACTTATCGTATATTAGCGGCAGTTGACAGACACTATAAGAAGGCTCACTACGTACACTTTTAGATTCTTTGACAAATACTATAAAAATATAGGATTGTCGAGGTTTGTAACCTTGATGTAGTATGATTATCGTATAGCATCGAGGTTACAAACCTCGACGATCCTCATAAAACTCAAAAAGTGTACGGTAAATAATAAGAAGGTAGGAAAAACCATAGGTAGGCAAATTATTTCTTGTAAAATAGCTTATTCTCTTTCCTTTCCTAGAAATTTATTTGCCATAAATCATATTGATAGCTCGCTGAAAGCAGGTAAAAATAAATACTTTCAGCGAGCTATCCAATAAAAAGGAAGTTGAGTTCCATATAGATGAGGTATTTAGTGCTTGGATTTGCGGGTGGAATTTAACGACTGATAGAGGGCGGGTTACTTTTATTAAGGTGGTTGCTACAGATAGTCAAGATCATTCAACTGCTATTCGGGGAGCTTTAAGTGATTATACTTTTCCTTTTGAGATAACACAATAGATTTAATGAAAATTGAAATGAAAAAAAATAAATAATCAATGCTAGATGTGGCCTTTTTTTTCACAGCTTATTAATCCTTTTCATCAAGTTGTTTTTGTAAGTCTGACCAATTGGTATAAAATGCTCTAGAATAGAAATTCTATTACCTTCTATTATTTTTATTTTTTTGGTGGCCACTATAAAAGATTTATGAACCCGCAAAAATTTGGCTATTGGTAATACTTGTTCTAAGGAAGAAATTTTCTCATGGCTAATAATCGTCTCCTCTACCAAATAAATCTTTGTATAATTTCCATAAGCTTCAATAAACAAAATATCATCGACCGCTACTTGATGTACTTTTTTATCTCCTTTTATAAAGAAATGTGTATTGTCTGTTGTTGCACTCAAGGAGGGCGCTGTAGGCATTTTTACACTAATCGCCTTATTCATTGCTTTTAAAAAACGAGTAAAAGAAAAAGGCTTTAACAAATAATCGGACACATTTAACTCATATCCTTCTAAAGCAAATTCTTGGTGAGCAGAAGTAACAATGACCGCAGGTGGATCAGGTATTGATTTCAATAATTCAAAGCCTGATAATTTAGGCATATTAATATCCAAAAAAATTAAATCTACAGGGGTTTGATTTAATAATTCCATAGCCTCAAATCCATTATAACAATTGCCTACTTTTTGTAAATAAGATAAATTTTGACAATAGCCTTCTATAATTCGATGGGCAATTGGTTCGTCGTCTATAATACAATATTTCGTCATTCTACATTAATCGTTAGTTGGACTTTATAAATAGGTGCTTGTTCTTCTATTTGTAATTGATGCTGATTAGGATAGATATACTCCAATCTTTTTCTTAGATTTTCTAAGCCTATACCAATTAGCTTTTGAGTAATAGACTCTTCAAAATTATTCTCAATAATAAAAGTAATCCGATTGAGCTGAGCAGTTAAATGGAGTCGTACATAAGCCCCCTCTGTCATTCGTTCCACCCCGTGCTTAAAGGAATTCTCGAGTAAAATAATAAATAATAAAGGGGCAATCACATAATCTTCTGCAATTTCCTGGGTAAAACGAATATCCACTTTTTTTTGATAACGAATTTTATGTAGTTCAATATAGTTTTCTAAGTACGCTACTTCGTCCACTAATGGCACAAATTCCTCTTTACCTTTATAAATTGTGTAGCGCATCATATCCGATAATTTTAAAACCACTTCTGGGGCTTCCTCCGATTTTTCTACGACCAAGCCATAGAGATTATTCAAAGTATTAAAGAAGAAATGAGGATTGATTTGACTTTTGAGTAAGGCCAATTCTGCTTTTCCTTTATCTGCTTGCAAGGTCTTTAGCCAACGCCATTGCTCATAGCCCCATAAAGCAGCAAAAACTGGAATAGGTATTATCATAGAATTGAGGAACGTTTGGAGATGATTTTCTGGATAATTAGACATCATTGTAAAAAAGAAGAAATAGAATAACACTATGCCATATACAGAAAGAATAGCCATTCTATATTTTTTGAAAAATTGAGGCAAAATAAGATAAGCCATGCTCAACCAAAATAGAATTAAAAGCGGAGTAGTAATTGGGTTGAATGCGCCCATGTAATGGTCTGCAACTATTCCTATAAGGAGTAGTCCAAATAAGCCTAAAATTTTATAAATAGAAAATTGATGTATCAAAAAAGAAAAGCCTAACCATAAAAAAATAAATAGTATACTATTTATAAAGATTAAATAAGGAGTAGAAACAAGTATAAAAAGACCAATGCTACTAAGTATAGTAAGCAGTAGGATAATAAGGATTCCTCCTATAGCTAAAGCGGTATATTTTTTTTTCAAGGCACTATTCATTAGACAAAAATAAGATTTCCTTCTATTGATTGATAATCTCTTTGACCAACACTATGATTTTTGAGTCAAACACTATTATTCTTTCCTCCAATCGTATTGGTTGATGATTAAAATGTGTGTGTGTCCTTTTCTATTTGATTCATCAAAATAATTATAAAGTACTACTAAACGACTTTAGATTTGAATCAAATTAATAGACTTGTTCATCAAATCAAAAAATCATTATTATGAAAATTTTCAAGAAAGTTTTGAAGGGATTCGCAAAATTAATAGGCGTGCTTTTGGCAGTCATTATCTTAGCTGGTTTAGCTTTTCGGCTGTTCGGTCCAGAAGCGCATGAACCACTGGGAGAGCTAGTTGATATTGGTGGATTTAAACTGCATATAAACAGTACAGGTATCAAAGACAGTAAACCAACGCTTGTTATAGAAGGTGGGAATGGTACGGCAACGGAATACTATCATTGGCTAAGTAAAGGATTGAAAGATAGTATGCGGGTAGTCCGATATGACCGAGCTGGAATAGGCTACAGTGAGGCAAGTGGCACCCCTCGTACCCCAGAAATAATTGCTCAAGAATTGCATCAACTATTAGAGAAAGCAGGAGAATCACCACCCTATATTATGGCGGGTCATTCGCTTGGAGGTCCTTATATTCGGGTATTTACAGAACTATATCCAGATGAAGTAGTAGCTATGTTATTATTAGATGCTACTCATCCAAAACGAGCGGAGAAAATTAGCTCCATACCTAAGGATTACTCTTGGAAATGGAAGTTATATATTGGGCTCCAAAAAGCACAAGTTGTTTTAGCGGATATGGGAATATTAATGCTTTATGATAAGATTACTGGACCTTCTTTCGGAAGGGAGATGGAGGGGCTTCCTGATGCAATCAACAGTCGTACGGTAGATTTTTTAATTGATGGAAAATACGCTCGAGCACTCACTGAAGAGTTTCAAAATTACTACAACACTTTGCAACGTGCAGGAATATATACTGATTTTGGTTCCTTACCCATTAGAATATTCACTTCCGCAACTAGGGAAATTCCACAAGAGGTTTATGAAAGATACCTTAAAATGGGAATGGACCTTAGGAAGAATCAGATACTTAGTAAAGAACTACAAGAAGATTACCATCATCTATCAACAGACAGTAAACTTATTGAAATAAATGGCGATCACAACACCATGTACACAATAAAAGAAAATGCTGCTATTATCTGTGAGGAAGTTCTTCAACTTTTAAGTACATTGGAGTATTGAAGGTTTAGTAAACTTAAATCCACTCAGTTTTTCTTTGAAAGAGGGAGTATTGTTGATACTATGACTGATCCTGCCTGCGTGCCTTGGCTATGGTATATACACAAGTATTTGCAGTTCCGAAATAAAACAAGGTCTAAAGTAGGCGTAGTTAGTATATAAGAGGATATAAATTTAAGTGCTACTATTCAAAATTGGCTATCGCCAATGATCGTTTTTGAACGCAGAGACGCAGAGATGCAGAGTCAAGTGTAGTTCAAATGCAGCTAAGCCTCTGCATCTCTGCGTCTCTGCGTTCAATTTTTTTCATTGGCGACAGCCAATCCTAAATACTTATGAAACGCTATGCACGTGACTATATGCCTACTTGTTCTTCACTTTAAATCTAAAAGACTCTGTGCCCCTGTGACTCTGTGTTCTATGTTCTAAAAACCCCTAAAGCTCCATACCTCCCATCTAGAATTTCAAAGACATACTAATATTAGGCGTTCGATTTAGCATTTGTAACTCTGTTCCTAGTACCGTATTTAAAGGTCGATTGGGTCCA
>JALZWC010000970.1 GCA_023300255.1 Saprospiraceae bacterium
AAATTAAGCATAGCTGGGCTACGGTTCCTTTTTTAGGATTTCTTAGAAGGAAAAAGGGCAGTTTAAAATGGCTAATTTATTCTTTCACTTTGCCTTAGTAAAAGCAAGCCATCAAAGGTGCGTGCAAATATTGTACGGCCATAAAGAGAATACTAAAACATTAAAATATGGAAACTATTAATTTAGATGAGGCTATTCAAGAAAAAGTCAATAGCTGGTTATCAGGAAACTACGATGCAGCCACTAAATCAACAATTAAGCAATTAATTGAGAAAGGGGAAACAACGCAGTTGACAGATGCTTTTTATAAAGAGATGACATTTGGAACGGGAGGTATAAGAGGAATAATGGGGGCTGGTCCTAATCGAATAAACAAATATACATTAGGAATGGCCACACAAGGTCTGTCTAATTATTTACGAGGTCTTTATCCTGATAAACAGATTAAAGTAGCTATTGCTCACGATAGTAGAAATAATTCAAAATTATTTGCACAACAAACGGCAGAAATTTTTTCTGCTAATGATATATATGTCTATTTCTTTGAAGGACTAAGACCGACACCAGAACTATCTTTTGCGATTAGAGAATTAGGTTGCCAAGCAGGGGTTATGCTCACTGCATCCCATAACCCAAAAGAATATAATGGATACAAAGCATATGGACAAGATGGTGGACAATTAGTAGCGCCTCATGACAAGAATGTGATGGCAGAAGTCAAAAAAATTAAGAGTATTGATGATATTCAGTTTAATAAAAGAGAAAGAAATATTGAGCTTATTGGCCAAGAGATAGATGATAAATTTTTGGATGCCGTAGCTGCCGTCTCTATTTCAAAAGAAGCTATAAAAAGACAGAAGGATTTGAAAATTGTTTTTTCTCCTATACACGGTACAGGTGGAGTCAGTGTACCTCCAGCTTTAAAGAGATATGGATTTGAAAATGTAATCCTTGTAGAAGAACAAATGAAGCCAGATGGTAATTTTCCAACGGTGATTTATCCTAATCCTGAAGAACAAGAAGCCTTAAGTCTATCTCTGAAAAAAGCGAAAGAAGTAGACGCTGATTTGGTAATGGCAACTGATCCAGATGCGGATAGAGTAGGGATCGCTGTAAAAGATGATAAAGGAGCATTCATTTTACTAAATGGTAACCAAGCTGCTTGTTTATTAATTCATTATGTATTGACTGCTTGGGAAAAAGCTGGGAAATTAACAGGGGATCAATATGTTGTTAAAACGGTTGTTACTTCCTATTTGATTGATAAAATAGCAGCATCAAAAAATGTAGACTGCTATAATACCTTGACTGGCTTTAAATACATAGGTGAAATTATGACCAAGTTAGAAGGGAAAAAAACCTTTATTGCTGGTGGAGAAGAAAGCTATGGATATTTAGTTGGAGAGCATGCTAGAGATAAAGATGCAGTCGTCTCTTGTACGATGATAGCGGAGATGACCGCCTACTATAAAGATCAAAACAGCAGCTTATATGAAGCCCTTATCAATCTGTATGTAGAATATGGTTATTACAAGGAGAAGTTGATCGCTATTACCAAGAAAGGAAAAAGTGGTGCAGAAGAAATACAAGCCATGATGGATGGATATAGAAAAAATCCACCATTAACATTAGGCGGTTCAAAGGTACTCACTATTAAAGATTATAAATCCTGTACGACAATAAATGTAGCAGATGGGGAAAAATCAAAGATAGATTTACCCTCTTCTAATGTTCTACAATTCTTCACAGAAGACGGTAGTATCGTCTCGGCTAGACCATCAGGCACAGAACCTAAAATTAAATTTTACTGTAGTGTGAATGATAAATTGTCGTCTAGAGAGGACTTTGATAAGATTTCTACACAATTAGATGATAAGTTGACGCTTATTTTGCAAGATTTAGGTGCATAAATAAAGAAAGAGATAGTACATTTGTGCTTGAAGTATTTTTACTGACATAACAAGGCTTTCTTGTAAATTTGAAACAAATGAAATATTTATTTTCTCTTTTTTTTGTAGGATTATTAATCATGGGTTGTGGTGGTGATGATGTTTCGCTCGATCCAGAGGCACAATTAGTCCTTGAAAAGGAAGCTATTGAAAAATACCTGACAGACAATAGTTTGACAGCAGAAGTTACTCCAGAAGGTATCTATTACATTATTGAAGAGGCTGGCACTGGTGGAAGCCCAAATGCGCTGTCTACTGTAACGGTTAATTATAAGGGATACTTTTTAGATGGTCAAGTTTTTGATCAAACAACAGGTGCCCCAATTTCTTTTCAATTAAACAGAGTGATTCCTGGATGGACACTTGGTATTCCTTTATTTCAAAAAGGTGGGAAAGGAACTTTGTTGCTTCCCTCTTTTTTAGGGTATGGAACACGAGGTCAAGGTCCTATAGGCTCTAACACTCCTTTAATCTTTGATGTGGAGTTAATCAACTTTAATTAATAGTTTACAAGCGAAATAGATACATTAGTCCTTATAAAAAAGCAACAACTCCTCTTAAGATCAATTAAGTCTTAATAAGATTGTTGCTTTTTTTATATAAAACCAGCCTTAGATTAAGTAATTCAAACAATTATTCCTAATTATTTGGAAAACCCAATAAATTAGTTTTTATTGCGCCTATTGTGATAATAATTAGGTATCACCTTCCTATTATTCCATAGACTTGTTTTTCTAAAAAAGCAGATCTATTAGTTAATCATAGATTTTAGGAGCGTTTCTTCCTATTACCGACCTTTAAAGCCTTTTCCAATGAAAAGAGTTAAAATTGAGCTGGAATTTATTTTCCGTGCTTCTCCTGCTATTGTTTACAAATTTCTTACCTCTCCCGATTGTCTTATTAGATGGTTTTGCGATGAAGCGGATATAACAGGAGATGTATTTACCTATACCTGGAGTGGCGCTGATGAAATTGCAACACTTATAGATGATATAGAAGAAGAACGATTGAAATTTAAATGGGAAGATGCAGATGATGCAGATGAGTATTTAGAATTCAGAATGTCAAAATCACCTGTTACAAATACATCTATTTTAGAAATAACTGATTTCTGTGATGATGATGAAGTAGAAGATACTAGAGCTTTGTGGGAGACTCAAATGAAGGCTTTACAAGGTGTAACAGGCGGTTAGACTAAGATAACTTTATAAAGTATCAAGAGCTACGGCTATAAAATAATACATAGCTCTTGATACAATTATTTTAAGCAAAGTGTAAGAATAAATTGGTCGTTTCAAGCTAGATATTTTTTCTTCTAAGGAATTCTAAAAAATTAAGCATAGCTGGGCTACGGTTCCTTTTCTAGAATTTATTAAAAGGAAAAAAGGCAGTTTAAAATGGCTAATTTATTCTTTCATTTTGCCTTAATCAATTAGTGCCCAAATCATTATTCCTAATCCTACCAAAAAGATTATAGATCCGATCAAGCTAAAGATCCCACCAAGTAAAGGTATAAAAGAAAATATTCTTAATATGAGACCGCCGACGGCTACATAAGCACCTAATCTAAAATTTTCATTATCCCAAATACCTTGTCCGCCTTTTGCTATCCCTTTTTTTGCCAATCTTTTCTCTATTTTCTGAAATCGCTTCACTATTTTCTTTTGCTTCTTTTCTAATTTTAAGGCTTCTTTTGTTTCTTGTTTAGAAACTTCTTCCTTTATTTTCACTTCTACAGTTGGACTATTTGGTTTTACTGCATAGTTTGGGACGCTATATAATAGAGCAACCATCAAGAATAAAAAGATCTTCATTTTCATAAATACTAATTTAATTTTTTGCTAAAAGTACAACTATCTAATCAAAAAGATTGCTTCCTTCCTCACCGACTAGAGTTCCAATAGCTACGCCCATACCACCGAGTCGAATAGACATTCCGATTCTATTACTTAATTTTTTTACGATAGGTGACTTTGACGCTCCGACACCTAAGATACCACTCCATTTGTAATCAATTTCAATAGCTGTTGCAGGTAGAATAGTTGATTGCATAAATTCCATTAAGGCGTTTTGTATGGTAGCTGTTGTTCCAAAAATATCTGTAGTTTCTTCTAAAGGTGCTTTATTTCTAGCACCTCCTAGCAATATTCGATCGCCAACATTTCTAAAATAATAATAACCTTGGTCATAATGAAAACATCCTTTTAGTAATAATCCAGGTATGGGCTTAGTAATAATAACTTGATTTCTTGCTGGTTGCAGATCTAAATCAGGTAGTATTCTATTCGTAAAACCATTAGTAGCAATTAATAATTTTTGAGTTGTTAAATCAAAGAAATTACTCTGTAAAAGGACTTTATTGCCAACTTCTTCTATATGGTCTATGGTCAGTCCAGAATAGATTTGTATCCCAGCTTTATTGGCTTTTTCCAATAAAGTTTTCATCATTTTTCCAGGATGTAATTGCCCTTCTACTGTATTTTTAATTAAACGTATATTATTTCCAAATCCAAATTTAGTAGCATCTGATATTTCAGTAAACACTTCTTTTGTACCAATAATTTCTGCTAAGCAATCATTAAAGAATGGGATCTGATTTTTATATTTTTGATAGTCTTCGGTGTCTTCGTAAAATAATTCATAACCTCCATGTTCGTGATAGTCGATTTTATGATCTCCTAATTTCTCTCTTAATCTCCGAAGTCCTTCCCATCGTTTTTTTACCAGCTCTAGCATTGCTTGTTCGCCGTTTTGTTCCATATCGGCTACTAACTCAGAGATACTACCAAAACAGGCAAAGCCAGCATTCTTAGTACTAGCACCTGATGGAAGAGGTCCCCGTTCAATAACTACTACATTTTCATTAGGATATTTTTCTTTTCTTGTTAAAGCAGCATTTAATCCAACAATTCCACTTCCTATAACCGCGAAGTCAATATGATCAATAAATACATTTTGTTCCCAATAGCTTACATTTTTATGCATATTCCTATTATTTTTGTGCCGATTCTAAAAGTATAGAAAAATGGAGGTTGTTATACAACTTCATTGTATAAATAGGGTGAACGAAAAGTCGTTTTTATAATACGTAATCCATTGAGTGTAAGATAAGGTTGAGGCAATTTAGCTACCCATCTAACATTGTTCCTTACAATTAAGAAGTTACGGAGCTATTGTATGGGCAATCCCTTGTGGTTGCCCTACCTAGCAGGGGCATAATGCTTTTCGTTCGCCCTAATTGTACAAACTCTATTAATCCAAAACGGAAAGATAAAGCATTCAAAAATAACAAATAAATGATTCAACGTATTCAGTCAATTTTACTCCTATTAGGCGCAGCAGCAGTTTTTGGTTTATTCAAACTGCCATTTGGTTCCGTTACGCCTGCAATTAA
>JALZWC010000971.1 GCA_023300255.1 Saprospiraceae bacterium
GCAGGCTCTATATAATATATTGATTATTAGCATTTTAAACCTACCAAATAAATTTGGTGGTTACGAAAAACGCATTAGCGGTCAGCCTGTTCCAGTGGTAGGATCAGGCTAGACGTCTCATCCGACCACTGGAAGTGGAATGTCGTCAACTTAAGGATTTGAATGCGTGGATCGTCGAAGTTTGTAACTTCGATGCGATATGATCATTAGGCACTCGTATGAAATTGCAGTTACAACCTGCGAT
This sequence comes from Saprospiraceae bacterium, assembly GCA_023300255.1. Lineage (GTDB taxonomy): Bacteria > Bacteroidota > Bacteroidia > Chitinophagales > Saprospiraceae > JAFMDF01. The sequence continues at coordinate 245 of JALZWC010000971.1, forward strand.
TATCCTGCCCTACTTTTCTTAAGTTGACTACATTCCACTGGAAGTGATCGGATGAATTAATTGGCTGCCCCAGAATTGTTTTACACTCAAAACATTTGAATTAGTATCACGACTTAATAACAAAAAATACTTGCCAAAAAATCGGTTGTTAGATGAAATGTATATAGATACCTTTACAAAAAAATATCTATATGAATTTCAAAGAATTACACAAGCAAGAATCGCCTATACTGATATGCAATGTATGGGATGTAGCAAGTGCAAAAGCAGCAAAAAAATTAAACTTCCAAGCAATAGGAACATCAAGTGGTGCAATTGCTACTATGTTGGGATATAATGATGGAGAAGAAATTAGTTTTAAAGAGCTAGCCTATATAGTTGAAAGAATAAACAAATCTGTAGACTTACCTTTAACCGTTGACTTAGAAGCTGGTTATAGTCGACAGCCTTCTGAAATTGCAGCGCATATAATTCGATTAGCAAATCTAGGGGTTATCGGAGTGAATCTTGAAGATAGTATAGTAGAGCAAGGTAAAAGGAAATTAATCAATGTCCTTCCTTTTAGTGCTATGCTAAAAGAAGTTTGTTCTATTTTAAAACAACAAAATCAAAACGTATTCATTAATGTAAGAACGGACACCTTTTTATTGAATATACCGAATGCGCTTGACGAAACTATTGTAAGGGCAGCTAGCTATCATAAAGCAGGTGCAAATGGTCTTTTCGTTCCATGTATTGAAAAAGAAGAAGATATAGCAAGGATTGTAAAGGCAACGAAGCTACCTTTGAATGTAATGTGTATGCCTAACTTACCAGCGTTTGACCTATTAGAAAAACTTGGCGTAAAAAGAATTTCTATGGGAAATTTTGTTTTTAATAAAGCAACTAATTTATTGGAAACAGAATTAGAGCAGATTCTTCAAAATAAGTCATTTAAAAGTTTATTCCATTAATGAGTACCATTACATCAGCAAAGGCAGACGAATACTACCAAGCACTGTTGAACAGAGATTCAAAATATACCGGTATCTTTTATGTTGGGGTCACCACTACTTCTGTATTCTGTATAGCTACTTGTAGAGCAAGAAAACCTAAGAGAGAAAATGTTACATTCTATAAGAGCTATGCAGACGCTTTGAAAAATGGATTTCGTCCATGTAAGATTTGTTGTCCTACTGAAAACTCTAATGAGGCACCGGTGCAAGTTACTAAAGCCATTCAAATCATAAAAGAAAATCCCAAAAAGAAAATTTCAGATGCTAAACTCCGAGAAGCAGGCATTAGTCCAGATTTGGTAAGGCGCTGGTTCAAGAAGCATTACCGCATAACCTTTCATGCCTTTCAAAGAATGTATCGAATTAACAATGCTTACAAGGAATTGAAAGACGGTAAGAAAACGACCGCTACGGCATTTGATTTAGGGTATGAATCTTTAAGTGGATTTGGATATACCTACAAAAAGATAATTGGAAAGTCTCCTTCAAGTAGTAAAGGAGCCAATATTATTTTGATTAATCGGCTAACCACTCCATTGGGTCCCATGCTTATTTGTTCCTCTGAAAAAGGAATCTGTTTATTGGAGTTTACAGATAGAAAAATTATTGAGAGGGAATTCAGAGATTTACAAAAAATATTGGATTCCAAAATCTTGATTGGAGAGAATGAACATATTAAACAAACTAAAAAAGAGCTCAAAGAATATTTTAATAGGAAGCGTAAAAAATTCGATGTTCAACTTCATACACCAGGTACTGAATTTCAAAATAAAGTTTGGGACGTACTAACAAAAATTCCTTTTGGAACAACTGCTACCTATCAAAGCCTAGCAATAAAATTAAACAAACCTACCGCAGCAAGAGCAGTTGCAAGAGCTAACGGATACAATCGAATATCAATCATCGTACCTTGCCATCGCATTATAGGAAAGAATGGTAATTTAACAGGATATAGCGGCGGCATAGCAAGAAAAAAATGGTTAATTGAATTTGAAAAGGAAGTTACTACCGTAAAAAATTAGAATGAAAAGAAATGCAAATCAAGAGCTAAATGGCTATTCTTTAAGGATTGGACAAGGTGGGCAACACTTTAAAAGTGTCGCCTATTTTTAAAAACTACTTGGAGCAAAAGATTTGTAGATATGTTAACAGGAGATCCAGTAATGTATCATACAAAAACGGCGATTCTATGGAACAATACCCATCTATATATTGCTTTTGAAGTTGAAGAACCTTTTGTAGAAGCGAAACTAACAGAAAGAGATAGTATTATTTTTTTAGAAAATGATTTAGAAGTTTTTATTGATGGAGGAGACTGCTATTATGAATTAGAAGTGAATGCAGCCAACACGATTTATGAAGTGTTTTTTATTTGGAAGGTTATCTTCATCACTGAATCGCATCGTATACATAATTGTACATCTGGAGTATCTTTTTTTACGTAACTGCATTGGTCACAATAATCTGTGTAAAAAAGAAAGGGAACGAAAAATAATTTTCGTTCCCTTTTTTTTGATAGCATCAAACAATTAATAGTAATTGTTTTATTTGATCACCACCATTTGCTGTACCTTTGCCTGTTCTTCCCCTTCCAAGACAAGGAAATATAAACCACCTTCCCAAGGACCACTATTCAAGTCCAGTTTCATAACACCTCCTTCTCCTATAAGTTCTTGTTGGTGATGAACTTTACTCAATATGTCGATGACAGAGAAGTGATAAGTTTCCCCTTTGATGGTATTAAAATTAACAGAAAATTGACCTCGCACTGGATTGGGAGCAATCTTCATTGACAAAGCCATCTTATCGTCTTGTTCTAGTTTTGAATTTGTTTTTTCGTCTACTCCTGGTGTATTTTTTAATCCTCGCCTCGTCTCGTTGGTTAGGTTGGCTCCAATAGTTACTAATTCAATTTTTTCACAAATTTGAGCAAAAGCGGCACTGAATTTTTTTACCACTACCCGATAAATACCTGGTAGGAGATCGAAAGATTCTGTTTCTCCGCAATTAAAAGCACATCTAGCTACTTGATTATTATCTTCATCAAGAATTTGAATATCAGCAACAGCTGCCACTAAGTTAGAAACGGTAATCGCATTTGCATTTGCTGAAATACTTACGGGGGTGCAATCATCTACTTGCAAACTTGATGCATTACTAATACTATTACAGCCCATAATTTCTACTTCTGCTAATTGTAGTGCATTTGTTCCTGAAAGTTGGACTCTTAAATATCTACCTGTTCGATTTAAATTAATGTCTGTTTCTCTACCTGCTGTTCCCGGAAAGTGAAAATCACTAACGCCATTTTGATTAATCGTTGTGTTCAAGACGGTTGAAGTAAAAGGTACATCAGAAACAAGTACATGAAAGTCTGTTAATCTATCTGCACAACAATTGGTACGGTTCCACAACTTGACAGAAGATAAATTACTAACTTCACCAAGGTCAATTTCCCACCAAGCATTTTGTTGGTTGAGGAGGGTATGTGTAATAGAATTATTCCTATGATTACCATCCGTATTTCCATCAACTGCATTAGCTGAACCAAATCGAGTATTGTTATTAAAAAAGGTCGAAGATTGACTGGTCGCTTTTCCTATTGCAAGATTCTGCGGATTATTACAGTTAGTAGGGGCATTTAATAAAGTTCCCTCAAACTGAATATTATCCACTGTGATATGCCCCCAATTTCCAGTACTGTTATCTACAACTTGCCAGTAGATGTTTTCGCCAACGTGAGCAGAAAGGTTTAAATTCATTGGCTGCATACTTTCGCCATTTGAATTTCTACCTAACCGGCCTATTTCCGTTCCATCTTCTAAGTAAACTCCGAGATAAACTAGATTTGTGTTACTGCCACCTCCTACTAGTGAAGTGAATTCTCCATCAGTTAAGGTGTATAATGGAGACGTAATAGTTCCTGTGAAAGCATCATCTCCTCTAGGAAGATCACTACTGACTTCTAAAGTATTTAAGAAATAATCTCCTCCGTTGTTATAAGGCACATTATTTCCTATTATAAAGAATTCACGATTTGAAACAATTTGTCCAAACGAGCCGCTTGTAATGGTTGCTCCTTGTAAGTCGCCTGTTTCAAAATCAAACAAAGCTGGCCCCTCTGGTATTCCCCCTGAGCTATTCACATAAATCGGAGTGATAGTCGTCGGAACTGCTGGCATTGCAATTCGACGGATAGGGTTGGTATTTGAGGGTTGATCTGACCAATGAGAGAATGAAAATATTTGTCCATTTTGTTCATATTGAACATCTGCTTCAAAGTCAAATAAGAAATTAACAATACCTTCAAAAGTATAATCTCCAGGTGTAGTAATATGACCGTCAATAGCTATAAGTACGTCTTGGTTTGGAGCATCTATAGAGATTGATGAAGTTTCTGCAATAAGGGTTATACTCTCGGTAGCAAAAAGTCCATTAGAGTTTTCTGCCCTCAGTGAAACTGTAACCGAATTTAAGAAGCTTTCTACATTCCCAAAATTTGGTGTCGTGAAAGTAATTCCTCCAGTCGTATAAGGTGTGTTATTCTCAAATGGACCTGGGCGACCTGATCCAGCGGTGCCATAACTTGAACTCCAAGACAAATTACTCGGAGCTATTGAGCCATCTATGACATCTGTTGCAAAACCATCTACGGTAATCACATCACCAGCACGATAGGTATTTGTTTGTGATGCTTGTATAGTTACGATTGGCACGCTTCCGATTCTTATGAATACAGAGGGGAATACAGTAGCAGCACCGTTGGCATCTGTTGCCACTAGTCTTACCTCATATTCGCCTAAAGCAGTATAGGTATGTTCAGGATTCACATCTGAAGAAAAATTGCCATCACCAAATGACCAACTGTAGGTTATAGCATCACCCTCGGCATCTGACACATTAGAGCCAAACTGTACTCTATGTGGGGTAGTACCTGTTACTAAGTCATCTGAATCTACGAGGATACCACTTCCAAAAGGTGCGGTATTATCCGAATCAAAACTTAATCGATTTACTTGACCTCCAAAAACGAAAACGTTACCATCCAACTGCGTTGTTGTTATATAGTAAAGCGCACCATCAGGTCCTTCCTCAAAAGAAAGTACTCGTCCTGTTGAATTACGAAAAAAGTTATCTTCTACTAATACAGGGCGATCTCCAGAAAAATCAAATCGTGCAGTTCGTATCCATTGTCTTGTCCAATCTGCATAGAAATATACTCCTTGGTATTCTTCAGGGAATTTGTCTCCACGATAAACCACGCCACCTGTGATAGAGGCTGATCCACTAGACGGAACATCATTAAGCCCAGGTCCATTGGTATGAGGATAGAATAAAATTGGATTTCCAGGATCATTGGGATCGTTTAGAGGGCCTTCTTGAGAATTCCAGCCATAATCGGCTCGTGGTACTGCAACGTGTATATCTTCCCAAAAACGACCGCCAACTTCACCAAACAGTAAAAATCCAGAAGTTTGATCATAGCTAGCCCTCCATCCGTTTCGGACACCTACAGAATGAACAGTAGTTAATATTCCTGCGTTTGACACAGAGGAAGTTACATTGTTCTGTGGATTATAATTGGCTGCTGCTACTGCATCATAATAAGGATTATCGGTAGGAATAGAACCGTCTCTTAGGTTTATTCGGTGTACTTTTCCATTGTCGCTACCAAGGTCGCCTGAACTTCTTGGGATACTTTCATCAGAAGTGACAATATACATTTTATAAGGGCTTGGGTCATTTGCACCAATAGGCTCAAAAGCAACATCTAATCCTCCTCCGTGATGCACATTCGCTGCTTGAGCAAGTGGTACTTCCTGCTCTCTCCAGATAATGAATGCGGATGATCGGTCCAGCCTACTATTTGCGCCTCCTGTTCCTTCTATGTGCGTATATCGTACTACCGCTTTTGAAATAGTGTTATTAGCGTTTATAAAAGTATTGTATAAATACACATAGCCATTATTTTCAAAATCAGGGTCAACAACTACGGCAAGCATACCACGTTCCCCTTCATTATTGGTCACATCACTTAAGTCTAGATAAATAGCACTCTCACTACCTACTTGGGTTCCATCAGCAAAAATTTTCACTAAGCCACTTTTCTCTACCACAATCAAACGATTGTCTGGTAAAAAATCTAAATCTGTAGGAAGTATGAGGTCAAGTGCTACTTGAGAAGTACTAAACGCATTGGCTACTCTAGGTACTACAAATGGCGCGATAAAACCCGTGAATTCTGTACCGTTTTCACGAGCTAAATCTCCAGAATTGCCAGAGTTGTCAATAATAGCATCTACCTCACCATCAAAGGAATAATATCTAACAAGACCACCAACACCTTGAAGTGTACCTGTAAGATCACTCTGTAACTGTGTTTGTGATCTTGGAGTATTGTAAATTCTAAAATCATCAATTACAGCGTTCATTCCAGTATAAATTTCTGACACCACTATATTTGTTGTCCAAGGATCGTTTACCGTACCTCGTGTACTTGAATCATCTATTTTGGAAGACCGTTCAAAGTTTCCATTGATGAATAGCTCAACAAACCCTTCTTCATCACGTACAGCTGTATAAAATGCCCATTTCCCAGGCTCGATAGGGGTATTCGTGGCCACTATAGATCCGCCTAGTTCAGCTACACTTACATTAAATACACCATTATCAAAATCAATAATCCATCCGTCACCTTGAGCAAGAATGTCATTACCATTTATAGCATCATTTTCATCAAAATATACCCATGCTGAAATCGAAAACCCATCAGTCAAAGTAACCTCATTAATGGATAATCTAGAGTTTGACACTTGTACGGCGCGATTTCCAGATATAGGTTCTATGGTGGTATCATCACCTCCGTTGTTTCCATTGTCTCCATTTTCCAAAATAGCGCCCGAGATCAAGGCTAAGTTTCTATCATTACCGCTTTCATCCAAAGCTATAGGTCCGATACCACAAAAGCTGTAATAAGTAAGTACATCATTAGACAAGCTTATGTTGTTCATATCGTCCGAAATCTGCGCAGCAGAACGTGCAGTATTCCAAATTACAAAATCATTCATCTGTCCATCCAGACCTATTCCGTTTGTGACGCCTCTTATACCAGTTCCTATGTGGTCAATGATAAAATCATTATTCCAGTTGCTAGCAGCAGTTGCATCGAGTTGGCCATTTATATAAATACTTGTTATACCGTTTCTACGAACAATGGCATAATGCGTCATCACTCCCGCAACAGCGCTCGTATTGGCGATTACTATGTCTTCTCTGTTAGAGAATAGACGAATTCGTCCTTGATGAAAATTGATATCATGGCTCTCACTAGCTACGAGCCCATCTTGAGAAGTAATAGCTGTATTATTATTAAAATTCACCCAAGATTCTATGGTAAAATCACCTGTAAGTGTGAGTGATTCGATCGCTAAAATAGCCTCGTTTACATCCAAATTGTTGTCTCCATTTGAGGTGAGTATTCTAGCACCATTACGTAGCTCAAAATCTGCACCGTCACTTGGTGGATTTAAACCACCACCAGCATTATTATCACCATCATTCGATGAAGTAGGATTGAAAGCTACTCCTCCAATTTCATTCAGAGAAAGAGCTTCATTTGAAATCTGCAAGTTTGACATTCTACCAACAAGACCCGTGCTACGGTTAATACCAGCTATACTTGTTCCCCTACGACTAAAGGTAAAGTCATTTGTCCATATTGTAGCAGACGTAGCATCTAATACACCATCAATGTATATACTTGTTCTGCCAGCTTCTCTTACGATTGCGTAGTGCGCCCAAACACCAGTTGTTGCAGCTGTATTTGCAATCACTTGATCGCCACCGGCGTTGCGGTCATGAACACGAATATTTCCGTTAGCAAAATTTATATCTTGAATAGTGCTAGCAACAATTCCATCTTGATTATTAATAGAACTTCCTTCCGCAAAAAACATCCAAGCTTGAACCGTAAAATCTCCAATAAGCGTTTGTGTCTCAAAATCAACACCAGCTCCACTTCCATTGAATATTTCTTCATTAGAACTTAGAATTACTTCTCTAATCTCATTTACTGAAAGTGCTTCATTTGAAATTTCAAAATCAGACATCCTACCATTAAGACCTGTATTAAGCGGAATGCCAGCTAAACCAGTTCCCTTACGATTAAAGGTGAAGTCATTTGTCCATGTAGTAGTGGAGGTAGCATCTAATATGCCGTTAATATATAAACTCGTTCTGCCAGCCTCTCTCACGATTGCATAATGCGTCCAGACACCAGTTGTTGCAGCTGTATTAGCAATCACTTGATCGCCACCTGTGTTGCGATCATGAACACGGATTCTACCATTATGAAAGTTAATATCCTGAGAGGCCCCAGCAACAATTCCATCTTCATTATTAATAGGATCTCCTTCCGCAAAAAACATCCAAGCTTGAATTGTAAAATCTCCTGTAAGCGTTTGTGGTTCAATATCAACACCCGCTCCAGTTCCGTTAAAAATTTCTTCGCTCATAGAAGCTTCATCGTCAAAGCTATAATGGCGCAGTAAATCTCCAGTCGCTTCTATATTGCGACGCATATCTGAGGTGATTTGATTTACTGAACGAGCCGAATCCCAAATCAATACATCATCAAATCTAGCACTACTTCCTGTTCCATTTGAAACTCCTGCTAGTCCAGTTCCTAAATGCTCAATACTGAAGGCTTCATTCCAAGTATTCTGACTAGTAGCATCTAATTGACCATTGATATAAATACTTGTTGAGCCATTTCTACGCACAACAGCATAATGGGTCCACTCCTCAGTAGCACTAAGAGTATTCGCAATTACACGATCACTTCCCGAGTGAACACGGATATTTCCATTATGAAAGTTAATATCTTGATTAGCCCCAGCAACAATTCCATCTTGATTATTAATGAGATTATTAGAATCAAAATAAACCCATGACTCTATCGTAAAATCACCAGTAAGTGTAAGCGGTTCAATATTTATATAACTATTATTTAATTCAAGAATGCCAGATGGAGAAGCGTCATTTGACGAAAAGATAGGGGGAGATAAGGCATCTATAGTCATGCCGATATGCTCAGGATATGTTTCCTTCATTAGCTCTGCATGTGACATTATACTAGATAGCACCATAAACAACACTATAGTGGTTCTACAAATAAATGATAGAATCGCTGAATTTTTGATTGGAAGTAATAGGTTGTTTTTTTTCATAAAAATTGAAATATGATTTTTCCTATTTGTTTAATATTAATTAAAACTTACTATTTTCTTTAGCTCTAACTTCATAAAAAAGAAAAGGAACGAAAAATAGCTTTCGTTACCTTTTATCTGGATCAGGTGTAAAACTTTGTGCTTGAGTAATTAAATTCGAATTTTAAAAGAGGGAAATTAAAACGAAGAGGGGTCTACTTAAAGCTATTTTATTTTGTAACATTACTAACATTTATGACATTTTTAAAAAATGTCTGTTAGTTAGATTATTTTTTTAAAAAACGATGGGAAGGGAATTCAAATAAGAGGATTTAAAAATTATGCTACTAGATTTCTTTAGGAAATGAATTTTAAAGTAAGTATAATTAATAGACTTGTTCACAAATAACAAGTTGGTATATGAACAAGTCTAATACCTAAAGAAAAATGTATTTTTTTGTAGGTGGGACAGGAATGGGGGGCATTCAAGTTAAGATACACGACTCTGAATGGGGGAGGTAGAAGTCGATTTTGTACGTAATATTACATTAAAAAAGAAACAGAAGCAAGCCAAGAATAGCTTAACAGAATGAGCACTCTTTTTATATCGGTCTAATCGACTCAAAAGGTAGACACTATTAGAAAAAAGAATTATTAAAAAAAATGTGTACATTGGCTTGAACAAAAAATAAAACTATAAACAAATGCAAATCATTAAAACAACCCTACTTATATTAAGTTACTGTCTATCAACACTATACACGCCACTCTTTGCACAAACTAACATCGTCCAACAATTAGAAGAAATCTCGATTGCAGAAACAAGAGTCATGGTTCCTATGCGAGATGGCATTCGATTATGCACCGATATATATCGGCCTAAAACAGATAAAAAAGTACCTATTATTTTTTCTCGCACCCCTTATAATTTCAATTCTTGGGGAGATGGCGAAGAAAAAACAAGGACTCGTCAAAGAGCGTATGAAGCAGTCAAAAGAGGTTATGCCTATGTGGTACAAAACGAAAGAGGTCGATATTTTTCAGAAGGCGAATGGGACATCTTAGGCACGCCTACTACAGATGCATATGATGCCTTTACTTGGATGCAACAACAAACATGGTCGAATGGAAAGATCGGTTTACAAGGCTGTTCCTCAACTGCAGAATGGCAGATGGAGGCGGCTACACAAAACCATCCCGCTTTAGCCGCAATGGTGCCACAAGGTTTTGGTGCTGGGGTCGGTCGAGTTGATGGATTATATGAACAAGGAAATTGGTATCGAGGTGGCGCTCACCAGACTTTATTTTCTGCTTGGTTATATGGTGTAGAACATGATAAATTTAAACCAAGAATTCCCGCTGGTGCAACGACAGAAGATTTAAATCGAATTGCTCGATTTTATGATCTGGCGCCTGAGAATCCAAAAGTAGATATGGCCAAAGCTTTAAAGCATTTGCCTTTTAGTGAGTTCCTAAAAAACATAGACGGAAAAAAAGAAATTTTTGATGAAATGATTGCTAGAAAGCCGAATGATCCAGCATGGTTTGAAGGAGGATTGTACCATGATGATAATCCGATTGATGTGCCTGCTTTTTGGTTTGTTAGTTGGTATGATGTATCGGCCACTCCTAATTTGACTTTATTCAATCATGTTCGAAAATCAAGTAAACAAACGGATAACCAATATTTAGTAATTGCCCCTACCCTACACTGTCGATATACAAGAGCTACCGAAAATACTATCGTTGGAGAAAGAAGTGTAGGCGACGCTCGACTGAATTATGACGAACAAATTTATGGCTTCTACGATCTATTATTAAAGGATGCTCCTAATGATTTTAAAGCGACCACGCCAAGAGTTCAATACTACACTATGGGCAGTAATGAATGGCAAAGCGCCGACGCTTGGCCTCCCGCTTCCGCAAAGATGACTACTTTTTATTTAGGGAGTAATGGACAGGCTAATAGCTTGTATGGAGATGGTCAACTGACCACTGCTAAACCTACTACGGATCAACCAGATACCTTTATCTATGACCCTATGAATCCTGTAAAATCTTATGGGGGCAATGTCTGCTGTACAGGTAATGCGATTACCGGTGGTTCTTTTGATCAGCGTCCTATGGAAGCTCGACAAGATATATTGGTGTACACCACCGAACCATTAGCAGCAGGAACAGAGGTGAGTGGTTTTATTGAATCGATACTCTATGTTTCCTCCGATGCAAAAGATACAGATTTCACCATCAAATTAATAGATGTACATCCTGATGGCAGTGCTTACAATTTAGATGAAACAATTCAAAGAGTCCGATATAGAGAAGGTTATGAAAAAGAAGTTTTCATGAAAGAAGGGGAAGTTTATAAAGTTGATTTAACGCCTATGTCAACTAGTAATTTTTTCAAAAAAGGACATAGTATTCGCGTAGAAATATCTAGTAGTAATTTTCCTAGGTTTACTCGAAATTTGAATACAGGAGGTGATAACTATAATGAATCAACTGGAGTGGTTGCGGTGTATAGGTGCTCGACGACAACATGCTCGTACGCATCGTATGCACATAAAACAACCACAAAAACAAAAAACAACGAA
>JALZWC010000972.1 GCA_023300255.1 Saprospiraceae bacterium
CCTGGAAACTTTTTATAAAATAATTTAAACGGTTCATTTTCATGTCCGTCGGCACTATGAATCTGACCTATGACCATAGAATAGGAAGCCGCAACAGTAGCATCGCCCGTAGGAGAAACATTCATTACTTTGCAAGTAGCAGTCATTTTAGCTTCTGACATTGCAGACCACTTTTTCGATTGCGCTAATTCCGTTCTTGTGTTACTCGAAGTTCCGTGGGTATTCCCTCCATTGGGTGTTTTATAAACTACCCAATTCTGTTTGCCGTCATTCTTAGTATAAAAGAAATCTTTATTTTCAAAACTGATTGGAAAACCAACATTAGACCCATCCCCTAAAATCAATTTAAAATGATTGAAGAATGGAATAACGTCACTTGGATAAGTCGTTTTTTGAACTGCTGTCTCATCAGACACTTTGGGTGTATTAGAACAACCATTTAGTAGTAGAAAAATACTAAATATTAATAAGGTAGATAATGTAAAACTATTTTTCATATTCATTTTCAATTCATTTTTTCAATAATCGCCAACACCCCATTATAAGAAATAATACAAGCAAAAATTAAAGCACTCGCCATGCCTATGTTCAAGACTACTCCTGCTTTATGCTCGCCCATTAGTGCTTTTCTATTGATTAAAATCATCATACTGATAATCACTAATGGCAATATGAATACATTAAAAACTTGCGTTAAAATTTGTGCGTTGATTGGATTGACTCCTAAAACAGGAACAGTCAAACCTATCAAACAAGCAATACCTGTTAGTACTTTAAATTGAGTCGATTTTAAATCTAATTCCCCTTTTTGATAATCGGCTATTAGTAATGGTGCGATCATTAATATGGGAAAAATAGAAGATAAACCTGCTGCCAATGTACCCATAAAAAAGATAACGATGGCAAATCTTCCTGCAATTGGTTCTAAAGTAGTAACCATGTCTAATACCTTTGTTACTACTTTTCCTTCTTGAAAAAATGCACCCATGGCTACTGCCATAATTGCCCCACTAATCATGAAGATTAAAATAGCCGCCCAAAGCGCATCTTTTTGTTGGTCTTTGAGATTATTTATTGTCCAATTTTTACCTTGGATAAATAATGGTCTGGATAAAAAAGTAGCAGATGCCATAGTCGTTCCTACAAAAGCGGCAACTAACATTCTACCTCCTTCTACTTGTGGGATACTCGGTATCATACCTGCTACTACTGCATTAGGCGGCGGTAAGACCACAAAGAAAGAGAGTAAAAAAGAAATACCCATCAAAGACACAAAAATTATTAGTATATTTTCAAAAAGCGAATAGCTACCCTTTAGTAGCACGCTGTACATAATGCCAATTATCGTTACTGCTATTATTAAAATTCCCCAATAAGAACTGGCCGCTAATGCAGGGAAAAATAGGGTCATTGTTTCAAAAATAGCATTAGAAGAAATTCCTAGAATACCAATTAAAGAGTTCCATTGGCCAAAAGTAATTCCTGCTATAATCAACAAACCTATTAAGTTTCCAAACTTTAAATGTTTTCTAAAACTATATAAAGCTGTTTCTCCAGTGACTAAATAATAGCGTCCATAAGCTTCCATTAATACCCAAGAAAATAAGCAGCTAAAAAATAACACCCATAGTAGTTGCATTCCATATTGACTGCCTGCCACGACCATTGCTGTCACACTACCTGTACCGATTGTATAGCCAATGGCAAAAATACCTGGACCAATACCTTTTATTTTTTGGAGGAGTTTTTTCAATTGGAGCTGTTGGTTTATCTGAAAATAGGGTAAGGCTGCTATTAACAGCACTTACCTTACTAACTTCACTAGTTTTGTATGAAACTATTCTTTACTATAACGATAGCTTAGACATTCTTGTCAGACAAGAATATCTAAGCTATGCTATAATATATCTATCAATGATTTATTGCTAAATCATCATATTGATCTTGACCAATATTTAGTAGCCAGCATTCTGTGTAATCACACCAGAACTAGCTAGTACTTCTGAGATTGGAACTGGAAACAAATGGTATTGAGGATTAATCGTTTGTCCCATTTCAGCGTCAACTGTACCTGTTCTAACTAAATCAAACCATCTTTGGCCTTCAAAAGCTAACTCCAATCTTCTTTCATCAGCAATAGCTTGCTTTACTTCTCCTTGTGTAGCTGCTGAAGAATTTCCTAAGCCAGCTCTAGTTCTGATCTTATTCAATTCTGTTAATGCTGCTGCAGTATTTCCATTTTCGTTTAATGCCTCTGCATATAACAAAATAGCATCCGCTAATCTCAATTCAATCCAATCGTGATCAGGACCTCCCGTTTGAGGGAATTTTGGAGATGCCATTAATTCTGTATTAATCGTTACATCTCTTCTTAAATCACCAGGACTAGCATCAAAAGCAGCTACTAAATCTTGATCTAATGGTAAAAGAGATTTTGTATCTAATCCAGCAGACCAAGACCAAAACTCAGAAAAACCATATTCATCTACTATAGAACTTGATACTTGAGTAGCATATATAATTTCTGAATTCAAATCATTATCCACACCGAAAATATCTGCAAAATTTGCTTGTAAACTAACGCCTGCACCAGCAGCTCCGTTGACAACAGCAGCAAGATTAGATTCCGCATTGCCATAATCTCCCATTTGTGCATACACTTTACCAAGCATTCCTTGAGCAGCTAATTTAGACGCTCTTCCATTATTTATGTCTGTTCCTAAAGCTGCTACTGCATCATTCAAATCAGAAACAATTACA
>JALZWC010000973.1 GCA_023300255.1 Saprospiraceae bacterium
TATCCGAAGAAAAGTGGTCATTAGAAGAATTAAAAGCAAACATTAAAGTAAAGCGATTTGAAAATACCTCTTCCACTAAATTGGAGTTACAAATTTTACTTTTTGCATTAAGTGTGATCCCTAACGATAGTAAAAAAATAGTCATTTATACAGACTCTCAAAATATTATCGGTTTACCGGCAAGACGAAATCGATTGGAACAAAACAACTATTACTCTTCAAAAAATAAGTTATTAAATAACCATGAATTATATAAAACGTTTTTTCAAATTACTAGTCAACTAGATTGTGAATTCGTAAAAGTAATAGGGCATTCTCCAAAAAATAAAAAAAATACAATTGAACAAGTTTTCACTTTAGTAGATAAGGCTTCAAGAAAGGCTTTACGGGAAGCGGTTCGAAATTAAAACATAGAAATTATAATGAAGAACGATGTAATGAATTACGCCTTAGAAGCAGGCAACCCATATTTATTAGGTGCCTACGCCCCTACCTTCAAAGAAGTGGTAGCAGAAGATTTAGAAGTAATCGGAGAAATCCCAAAAGATATAAATGGCGTGTACGTACGTAATGGACCTAATCCAAAGTTTACACCGATTGGGCATTATCATTGGTTTGATGGAGATGGAATGTTACATGCATTACAGATAAAAGATGGAAAAGCGACTTATAGAAATCGTTGGATCAATACCAAACATTTTAAAGAAGAAGCGAAAGCAGGTCATACGGTGTGGCATGGTGTCATGGGCAATATGCGCGCTAATAAAATGGAAGGTCGCTTACCTTTAAAGGACTCTGCTAATACTGCTATTTCTTTTTTTAATGATAAACTATTGGCAGGATGGTATATGTGTGGGGACTTATATAAATTAGATCCCATTACTTTAGAGACAGAAGGGATTGAAGATTTTAATGGTACGTTTAATTCTAAAGCAATGGCACATGTCAAAGTGGATGAAGTAAGCAATGAAATGATCTTTTTTGATTATGGGCCGCAGCCTCCATTTATGACCTACGGAGTGGTTGGCAGTAATGGACAAGTCAAACATTTTACAGAAATTGAATTGCCTTCGCCTCGCTTACCGCACGATATGGGGATTACGGAGAATTATTCCATCTTAATGGACTTGCCATTATATCATAGTCAAGCTGCATTAAAAGCTGGAAAAAGCAGTATCACTTTTAATCGAGATATGCCTAGTCGTTTTGCTATTTTACCTCGCTATGGGAATAATGATTCCGTTAGATGGTTTGAAGCAGATCCTTGCTATATATATCATGTAGTTAATGCTTGGGAAGAAGGCGATGAAATTATTATGGATACTTGTGTTACGATTAATCCTACGCCCCAAAAGAGTTATTCCAATGCCATGGAAAAATTAAATGCCTATTTAAGATTAGAAGCCAATGTCAAAAGATACCGCTTCAATCTAAAAACTGGCGCCACCAAAGAGGCATGGCTAGATGATGAACTCACAGAATTTCCATTAATTAATAGTCGCTTTAACGGGCGAAAATCTCGGTACTCCTATATCCAACATTTTGATAATTCTACCATCATGCGTTTTGATGGAGTTGTTAAATACGACACGGAAAAAAATAGTAGTAAAACGCATTGGTACGGTGACGGCAAATTTGGAAGTGAATCTCCTTTTATTCCTTCAGAGAATGGAACCGAAGAAGATGATGGTTATATCATTTCTTTTGTAACGGATGAAAGAGATGGCACTTCTGAAGCTATTATACTAGATGCTAAAAACATTGATAAAACACCTTTGGCTCGGATTAAAATGCCGCAACGAGTGCCATTAGGTTTTCATGCTTGTTGGGTGAATGGAGATCGGTTGTTTAAGTAACTAGCTGTCCAGTAGTAACACAGCTCTCTGAGCTGTGCAATCCAAATAAATACACCATTTCACAGCTCAGAGAGCTGTGCTACAACAAAACGAAAAATGATATTAGACAAACCAAACCGCATCAAAGAATACAATGAAAAAGGATATTGGGAAAATATCACGGTAGATGATATCTTTAAAAAGAACGTCGCGAAATACCCCAATTTCGTTGCCTTAGTAGATCCAGTAAACAGAGCTAGTTTTACAATAGGAGAACCACAAAGATGGACGTTCAAAGAGATGGATCGAAAAGTCAATCAACTAGCAACTGCATTTTTAGATGCAGGACTAGGGAAAGATGATATCATCGGTATATTCTTACCTAATATTTCGGAA
Organism: Saprospiraceae bacterium; assembly: GCA_023300255.1. Taxonomy (GTDB): domain Bacteria; phylum Bacteroidota; class Bacteroidia; order Chitinophagales; family Saprospiraceae; genus JAFMDF01. The sequence goes on from JALZWC010000973.1 coordinate 2,232, forward strand.
CTGGTTATTAGCTTTTTAGCGATTGCTCGAATTGGTGCCATTGCCAATCCTTATGCCCCCTCTTTGCGAGAATATGAAATTACTAAAATGGGTAGTTTCACCGAGATTAAAGCGATGGTAACAACGGCTAAATTTAAAGATCGAGATTTAGCTGCGCTCGTTCGCTCTATTAAAGGGGATATCCCTACGCTCGATTTTATATTTGCAATCGGTATTGAAGACACGGAAAACGAATTTGCTTTAGAACGAATTCTTACCTCCTCTTATGATCAAGAACTATTAAGTGTTTATCAAGAAGATACCGTCATTGACCCAAATGATATATTTACGATTTGTTGGACTTCTGGTACAACGGGTATGCCGAAGGGTGTTCCCCGTAGTCATAACCTATGGTCAAAAGTAGCGCATGCTAGTACAGAAGGCGCAGGCATTAATCACGATTATGTTTTTCTTTGTCCGTTCCCTATTGTGAATATGGGCGGCATTGGTGGAGCTATGATTCCTTGGTTACATACTGGTTGTCGTTTTGTCCTACACCAGCCTTTTGAACTACCTGTCTTTTTGAAGCAGATTGTTATGGAGAAAGTGACCTATTCCATTGCACCACCTGCCCTACTCAATATCTTATTAAAAAATGAAGCCATTTTAGCCAATGTAGATATTAGTTCCTTGAAAGTATTAGGTTCTGGTTCTGCGCCATTGACTCCTTGGATGATAAAAGGCTGGAAGGAGAAACATAATATTCAAGTGACTAATTTCTTTGGCTCCAATGAAGGTTTTGTTTTGTTAGGCGCTCCGAACAGTATTCCTGATTTAGAAAAACGAGCTACCTTATTTCCTGCCTTTGGAGCGACCGATACCAACTATGATATTCAAATAACTGAAGGCATGCAAACCAAACTCGTAGATCTTCAAACTGGTGCGACCATTACCGATTTTAATTCCCCCGGTGAAATTTGTATTAAAGGACCAACTGTTTTTACAGGTTATTATAAAGCCCCCGAAGCGAATGCACAAGTCTTTGATGCAGAAGGATATTTTAAAACGGGCGATGTTTTTGAATTAGTAGAAGATGATGGAGAAAAATATTATCGGTTTGTAGAGCGATGTAAAGACATCATTATTCGTGGCGGCGCCAACATCGCTCCTGCTACTATTGAAGCCTTATTGGTCGATATGCCCCAGATTGCAGAATGTGCGATTGTTGGTTATCCTGATGAAGATTTGGGAGAACGGGTAGCATTGTTTGCAGTAACTAAAGAAGGGCAAGAAATTACTTTAGAAGAAGTGGTCGTTCATTTACGAACGAAGAAAATTGCTTCTTATAAGTTGCCTGAAAAACTACAGACTATTGGAGCATTACCTAGAAATCCTGTTGGGAAGATATTGCGGAGAGTGCTTAGGGAACAAGTAACTTTATAATGAATAATAAAAAAACAATCCACTTTAAAGGCAATGCTGCTGGATTTTTTTACTATATTGGTTATGGCATCTTTATGAGACAACACTACGACCTAGAAGACATCTGTTTTTCTGGTTGTTCCTCTGGATCAATTTCAGCAAGTCTATTGGCATTGGATATTAATTTTATAAATGCAGTAATTATTCCTTTTAATTTACAGGCCAAAAAGATGAATAAGCTAGCCTTAATGGGCAATTGGAAAGGAAAAATCAGACAATACTTAGATCAAATTTTACCAAAAGATATAGATTATACGCAACTTAGAAAATTAAAAATCGGCATACTATTTCTTTATAAATTTCAGCTATTCAAAAGTTTTGAATCTAGAGAGGATTTATTGGAATGCATTTTATCTTCCACTCATATTCCTTTTTTCCTAGACTACAAATTATTCTATACATATAGAGGAAAGTATACCATTGATGGCGATTTATTTTCTAGATATAAATGCCCCGAGGGAACATTTTTAATTGATTGTGATATCTCCTTAAAAAATAGGTTCAGTCCTAAAACGGCAGAACAAATAATCGAGTTTATTTCAACGGGCTATGAAAAAGCGGCTAGAGACAATGCTTTAGCTAATTACTTAAGTACAGAACGAAAACCAAACATTGACAAGGAAGCCTTGCCTTCTTTTTTTAAAGAATTAGAAAGCGAATTTAAAAAGAAGTACGACTCTAACAATATTTTAAACTAAACCATGAAAGAAGCATATATTTTCGATGCTGTAAGAACACCAAGAGGCAAAGGCTCCGCCAAAAGTGGTTCCTTAAAAAACATCAAACCTATTCATTTATTATCTCAATTATTTCATGCTTTAGAAGCGCGAACTAATTTAGACGATAAAGAAATAGAAGAAGTAATTTTAGGTTGCGTTGGACAGTATGGCGACCAAGGAGCAAACATTGCAAAAATTGCGGCTGTCTGTCACGGTTGGGGCGATCATATAGATGGGGTGACCGTCAACACTTTTTGTTCTTCCGCATTGACCTCTATTGGAATCGCCACTGCTAAAGTACGTTCAGGTATGTCTGATATGCTGATAGCAGGGGGAATTGAAATGTTGTCTAGAGTTCCTATGTTTGCAGATAAAGGCGCTTGGTTTTCAGATGAAGAAATTATAGAAGGAAGTCACTTTACTCATATGGGCGTAGCCGCAGATTTAATTGCTAGTCTGGAAGGATTTGAACAAAGGGAGCTGGATGCCTATGCAGCACAGTCGCATCA
>JALZWC010000974.1 GCA_023300255.1 Saprospiraceae bacterium
GCAACAACGTATAAAAATAATTGCGTATTTTAGTCTATTCAAAAGGTAGTTGCGTATTTGCTACTTCTGAATTTCCTGCGGAAATTCCTCGCTCGCAAAAAAGCACTATTCTTATACGAGAACGTTACCCAACATTAACAACCTGCCCTAGAATAAGGCTACATAATTCCAAAAAAACATATAATCCATTTTTTTAAATACTCACTTCAATTAAAGTCCTTTATATCATATAGAAATAAATTTATGTAAAAAACGACATATATTTATCGCTTATCAATAAATATTTATTTATATTTACGTATAAATTATAATTATGTCAAAAAAACACAACTTATTATTCACTTTTCTATATTCTGTTGCTTTTTTAATTTTTATAGGCTTATGTATAGAAGCAGGAAGCTTGTTTCTAAATTTTATTTTCAGTCTTTATAATCCTGAATTTGTTCAAAATCTATATCAAACTTTGAACTTAAATGAAATGTATGAACGTAGTAAATGGGCTTTCTTCGTTATGTACAGTTTTATTTTAATTATATCGATTCTGAAAGTATTTCTATTTTATATAGTCCTCAAGCTAGCAACCAAAATTAATCTATCAAAACCATTTAATAACTTTGTTTCAAGACAGATTTTAAAAATAAGTTACTATACATTTTCAATCGGAATATTAAGCTATTTAGCACGCCATACCACCAAATACTTGCAGCTTTGCGGATATAATATTGACACGCTAAACCAGTTTTGGGCAGATAGTCAAGCTTTCATTTTAATGGCAGCTGTAATCTATTTAATTGCAATTATTTTTTCAAAAGGTGTTGAGTATCAAGAAGAACTAGAAGAAACAGTATAAATTATGGCAATTATTGTAAATATGGATGTTATGATGGCAAAACGTAAAATGTCACTTAACGAATTATCAAAAACCGTAAATATCTCACTCGCAAATTTATCTAAACTAAAAACTGGAAAAGTAAAAGCGATTAGATTTAGCACTCTAAATGCTGTTTGTGAAGCATTAGACTGCCAACCCGGAGATTTATTAGAACATTTAAAGTAATAAAATATTATAGCTTAATTACTAAGTTTTATGATTACTCGAAAAACCCATATGCTTTACCTCTGAACTAATTCTTATATAATATATTACCAAACATTTAAACAAAACAAAAAAACGGAAAGAAATGAAAGAAAAAATTGAAATCCCATTGAGTAAAAAGAAAATCTATTTAATAATTGCTGGCTCATTATTATTTGTTATAGCTGGAATTTGGCTGTATTTTAATACGAATGAATTTCAAAATATTTCAATAAAATTATTGAGAAATCCAGTTCTAATAAAAAGTATAGGAATAATAGGAACTATATTCTTTGGAATGACAGGAGTTTATGGAATAAGAAAATTATCTGATAAAAAGCCTGGACTTATAATTGATAAAAATGGAATAACTGACAATTCAAACGCTTCAAGCATTGGACTTATTGAATGGAGTGATATTTCTGAAATTAAAACATCACAAGTTATGTCGACAAAATTTATTATGATTGACGTAATTAATCCAGAGAAATATATTGAGAAAGCAAAAAATGGAATGAAAGCTAAACTAATGCGAACGAATATGAAAATGTATGGAACGCCTCTTTCAATCACTTCTAATACTTTGAATTATAATTTTGAGGAACTTGAAAAATTAATAGAAACTGAATTTAGAAAGAATAAAAACGTTGGGTAACACCGTATATAATTTATTGCTAGTTTTGGTTTGTTTGGAATAACTTGCGTTTTTTCAATGGTAAGTTCAAGTTTACTAAATTAGTTGTTTAAACCACGCACCAAATCATATACATAACCGTTGTAAACAATTTACGAAAACCGACAAACCGAAATAAAAATGGCGAAATTTTTAAACACTACAGGTGTTTCATATCATTTAGAAGAGTTAATTAAAACAACAAAAGACAGACTGATTTTGATAAGTCCGTATCTTCAATTTCATCAAAGAGTAAAAGATCATTTAGAGAATCTGAATATCCAAAAAAGAGATATACGAATTATCTACCGAGAAAATAAACTGCAAGTTGCGGAAAGTAATTGGCTGGAAAGTCAAATCGGAATTAGAACAAGTCTGTGCAATTCACTTCACGCAAAATGCTACCTGAACGAAAACGAGGCAATTGTAACTTCAATGAATTTGTACTCGTTCTCACAGCAGAATAATGACGAAATGGGAATTCACGTTACGAAGGAAAAAGACGCTGATTTATACAATGACATTTCTGACGAAGTTCAAAGATTATTAACGATTAGCGAAGAAATTCGAGTTTCTGTCAAAAAAGTTGATAAGAATATAGAACAGCAGTCTGAAAAAACAATTTCGGAAATTGTCCAAACTAAAGACAAATCGAAATCAAAACTTCTGACAACAAAAGAATTGTCTCAATTAACAGGTTTGAGTAGTCGAAAAGTGAACAATTGGTTTACCGAAAAGAAACTAATGTATAAGAAAGATGAAGACTGGATTACAACAAAACGTGGAAAGGAAATTGGAGGAATCGAGAAAAGCGGTCAATATGGAAAATTCATTATTTGGCCAGAAGACATTGGAAAACATATAACCGAATAAAAAACTGTTTACAACACCGTGTATGGGAAAATCGCTTACATTAGAGCTTAAAACAAAGTGAGTTAACTATTTTTATTATGATTTTCCTGCGGAAAATCTAAGGATATAACAAACGCGACTTTCCATACACAATACCGTTGTGCGTCATTTAAGAAAAACATTGTGAGTTTGAATAAAATTCTTTTTTTAC
>JALZWC010000975.1 GCA_023300255.1 Saprospiraceae bacterium
TAAGAGAATATTTTAAAAATCTGGTTCTTTGACTATAGGAGTTGTCAAAGAACTAAAATCTATACTAAGAACAGCATAAAATCCGAATTTAAAGTTATTGATGTCAACGTCATATAGTCAACATATAAGCGGGAAGGCTAGACCAAAAACTGTTTGAGCAAGAGGAATATACTTCCGAACCGTTTACGGATGGGTTGCTAGTTTTTTTGGTCTAGAATTTTTGGTTCTTTTTTTTCAATGAAAAAAGAACGTACATCTATTTGCGCTATTTCGGTGATTTATCCTGTTCAATAGTATACACCAACAAGAATATGTCTGAAAAATGGATTGATAGTGCCAAAACAATAAGAGAAGGAGAAGCACCAGATCAAGTAGCCTTACAAAAATACTTGCAAGCGCAATTGCCGCAATACGAGGGAGCCTTATCAATGACTCAGTTTCCTGGAGGAGCGTCTAATTTAACCTATTTATTAAAAATAGGAGACACAGAATTAGTCATGCGTCGCCCACCTTTTGGTCCTAAAATCAAGTCTGCACATGATATGTCAAGAGAATATAAGATATTCTCCAACTTGATAAAGCATTATCCAAAAGTACCTAAGCCGATCTTATTCTGTGAAGATGAATCGATTATTGGTAGGGAGTTCTATATAATGGAACGCTTAAAAGGAGTAATCCTAAGATCTACAATGCCTAAGGAAATGCACCCGAAGCCAGAAATAATGGCGGGTATAGGACATTCGTTAGTAGAAACCTTAGTGGAATTACATGCCGTTGATTATCAAGCAGCAGGACTAGGAGATTTAGGGAAACCAGACGGCTATAATGAACGACAAGTAAGAGGATGGACGAAGCGCTATTTCAATTCGAAAACAGATGAGATCAAGGAGATAGAAATGGTTAGTGAGTGGTTAGCCAAAAACTTATTACCAGAATCAGATAAGGCCTTACTGCACAATGATTACAAGTATGATAATGTAATTTTAGATACAGAAGATTGGACAAAAATTATAGGGATACTAGATTGGGAAATGTCTACGCTAGGAGATCCCTTGATGGATTTAGGAACCTCCCTATGCTACTGGACGAATCCTAGTGATCCTGATTGGATGAAGGAATTAAGTTTGAGTCCAACTACACTTCCTGGTAATCCAACAAGAAAAGAGGTTGCGCAATTATATGCCGCTAAGAGTGGAAGAGATTTAAGTAATATCGTGTTTTATTATGTCTTCGGTTTGTTTAAAATAGCCGTTGTGGTACAACAAATTTATAAGCGATATAAAACAGGACATTCTAAAGATCCACGTTTTGCAGGAATGATTCATGCGGTGAAAGGCTTAAGTATAATGGCGCAGCAAGCTATCCAAAAGAATGATATTGAGGATTTATTTTAAGAAATACAAATTAGACATAATAGAACACGGAAACCTCTTCGAGATTTACACGGATTAATACGGTTACTGTATTATATATGCTCTAGGTCGTGTGTGATTTTATATATGTGATTAAATAACTACACGACCTAGAGCAAGTCTAGCGCAGTAACTAATTTCATCTGCGTATTTTCTAAAAGAAAATCCGTGTTGAATTATGTCTTATATGCCAAGATTAATCCGCATCTAATCTCCTAAAATAAAAATCAACACCAATGTCAAATCGTAGAAACTTCCTCCAAAAATCAGCTATAGGTTCTTTTTTGACCGCCATAGGTATCTTACCAGTTGCAGCTTGCGCCACTACAGAAAAAACAATCGCTACCGTAGTTAATAATCCAACAGTCATCAAACCAATTGCCATCGCTACTTGGAATCAAAATGAGGCAGCAACAGCCGCAGCATGGAAAGTCATAGCAGCAGGAGGCCGAGCTTTAGACGCCGTAGAGCAAGGAGTTAAAGTACCAGAAGGAGATCCAAAAGATCAATCAGTAGGATATGGAGGTCGACCAGATAGAGATGGTAAAGTAACCTTGGATGCTTGTATTATGGATGAAACAGGCAACTGTGGATCGGTGTGTTTTTTACAACATATCAAGCATCCTATATCGGTTGCTCGTAAGGTAATGGAGGAAACGCCGCATGTGATTTTATCTGGAGAGGGCGCGTTACAATTTGCGTTGAGTAAAGGATTTGAAAAAGAAAATCTACTAACAGAGGCTTCCAAAAAGGAATATCAAGAATGGTTAAAAAACACCGAATATAAACCAGTGATCAATATTGAAAACCATGATACGATTGGCTTATTAGCTATTGATAAAAAAGGAGATATTTCGGGTGCCTGCACGACTAGCGGTATGGCTTATAAGTTACATGGTAGAGTAGGGGACTCCCCAATCATTGGTGCTGGAATGTTTGTTGATAATGAAGTAGGCGGGGCAGTGGCTACTGGAGTAGGAGAGGCGGTATTAAAAACACTAGGTTCTTTTTTAGTAGTGGAATTAATGAGACAAGGAAGAACGCCTCAAGCGGCTTGTGAAGAAGCGGTGAATAGAATTGCTAAAAAACAAGAATTTAAAGATATACAAGTGGGATACTTGGCAATTAATAAGGCAGGAGAATATGGCGCCTATAGTATTCAGCCTGGATTTAATTTGGCCTTGAATGTAGCGGAAGGAGCGAAGACGGAGGATGCTAAATCTTTGTTGTAATGTGTTTTCTTTATCCGATATTTTTG
>JALZWC010000976.1 GCA_023300255.1 Saprospiraceae bacterium
AAGGAACCGTAGCCCAGCTATGCTTAATTTTTTAGCATTCCTTAGAAGAAAAAATGTCTAGCTTAAAACGACCAATTTATTCTTACACTTTGCCTAAACGGAATTCATCTCTACTCTCTATTCTCTATTCTAAAACCTGTATGGTTTTAAATGCTATGTGTCCTATGTACCTATGTGGTTAGAAAAAAATTTCTCCAATTCTTACTGATCACTTTAAATGTTAGTTAAGACAAATAATGAAAATTTTAAACCAACGCCAAATCCAGCAAAAAGTTAAGCGCTTAGCCATAGAGATATTAGAACATAATTTTGGGGAGAAAGAATTAATCTTAGCAGGCATCAATAACAATGGGATGATCTTTGCGGATCTGCTCTTACAAGAATTAGTCGTCATGACCGATATTCCCATTACAATTACCCGTATTCTCTTAAATCCAGCGAAACCTTTGTCTAGCGATATCATATTAGAAATGCCGCCTGCTCAGGCAAATAACAAGGTTATTATTATTGTCGATGATGTTGCGAATACTGGTAGGACTATCTTTTATGCAATTAAGCCCCTGCTAGATATTTTGCCTAAAAAAGTGGAGGTAGCGGTCTTAGTGGATCGGACCCATAAGGCTTTTCCTATTCGAGTAGATTATTATGGTATTTCTTTAGCGACTACTTTGCGAGAAAATATTGATGTACAGATTGTGGGGAAGGAGAATGCGGTTTTCTTGAATTAAGTTTTTGAACGCACTGAAGTGCTGAGCATTCAGATACTGTATTAGGTGTATTTTTTTTAACCACATAGGTACATAGGTCACATAGTAGATCGTAACTATGTGACCTATATATCTATGTGGTTAAAAAACACACCTAATAGATAGTCTAATAACTCTCCTTCTTACTAGGAAAATCATTCGCTTTCACATCTTTAATATAATGCTCCGTTGCTTCCTTAATTACATCAAAAAGACTAGCATATCGTCTTAAGAAACGAGGATTAAATTCTTTAGTAATGCCCAATAAATCATGCGTTACTAAGACTTGTCCATCTGTATCTGGGCCTCCTCCGATACCTATTGTTGGAATCGCTACAGTTTTAGAAACTTCCGCTGCTAAAGTAGCTGGTATTTTTTCTAAGACCACCCCGAAGCAACCCCATTTTTCTAACAGTTTTATATCTTTTCTTAAAATGTCTGCCTCTTCCTCTTGCTTAGCACGAACCACATACGTACCAAATTTATAAATAGACTGAGGCGTTAATCCTAAGTGTCCCATCACAGGGACTCCCGCAGATAAGATTCTTTTAATGGAATCTTTGATTTCTTCTCCTCCTTCTAACTTCACGGCATGTGCGCCAGACTCTTTCATGATTCTAATCGCAGATGCCAAGGCTTTTTTGGAATCCCCTTGATAAGATCCAAAGGGTAAATCTACCACTACTAAAGCTCGCTTTACACCACGCACCACAGACTGGGCATGATAGATCATTTGATCTAAAGTAATTGGTAAAGTAGTTTCATGACCTGCCATTACATTAGACGCCGAATCACCGACCAATAATACATCGATTCCTGCCTCGTCTAAAATTCTAGCAGAAGAATAATCATATGCCGTCAACATGGCTATTTTCTCGCCCTGCTCTTTCATGGCTCTTAACACATGGGTGGTAATTCGCTTAATATCTTTTTGGTGTACAGACATTTTTTTAATTAATGAAGATTATTTTAATAAAAAATAGAACATAACTACTCAGGTGTCTGGGGCGAGGAGTCAGGGGTCAGGTAGCGTCGTGTTAAAAGAAATTTTCACTTTCATAAACCAAGAATAAGTATTTTGCAATCAAGAATCTTGTAAACTTGGCAGTGGCACTCTTTTCCTGACACCTGACACCTCACTCCTGATACCTGAGTAGTTACAATAGAACAGAGAGTAGAGAATAGAGAGTAGAGATATATTTCGTTTAAAAACAATGAAGTTTCGTCTATTTTAAAAGATACATCTCTACGCTCACTTCTCTATTCTAAAACTTGTATGGGTCTTTTTATTTAAAATAAATCTATTGGTTTAATAATTGGGAGACTAAGAGACGACTAAAGTAAAAGTTATTACTTCATTCTTCTATATATCTTGACTTTTTTCTGTTTTTTTGTCACTGTATCTTTGCATATATTAGGATAGTTTTAACGCTATCAATACTGAATTCATTTAAAAATATAGTCCAATGTACTCAATAAAAACGAATGCCCTCTATCTATTGGCTCTACTGGCAATAATAGGGCTCGGTTCCTGTTCTAATGATTTTTCCCTAAATGCACCTGCAAAAGAGATACCGATTGTGTATGGCTTGCTATCGAGGGCCGATGATACGCATTATATTCGAGTAGAACGCGCCTTTCTAGAAGAAGCGACTAGTGGCTTAGAATTAGCGCAGCAAGCAGATCAATTATATTTTGATGATATAGATGTGGCTATTGTTCGTGTAAGTAATCAACGCGCTTATCCTTTGCAACGAATAGATGGTGTTGCAGAAGGGATTGTTCGATCGGAAGGTATTTTTGCAACGACCCCTAATATTTTATATAAAATTGATGCGGCTACTTTGCAATTACAAGAAGGAGAGCAATATGAATTGCTTATTCGGAATGCAACCGAAACGATTATGACAACGGCTATCACTTCCGTTGTCAGTGATTTACGCTTGAATCGACCGATACCTGGTAATAACAAATTGCCTATTCGGATTTTAGAAGATGATGAATTGACTGTTATTTGGGCAGCAGATGAAACAGCTAGTTTTTTTGATCTACAAATGCATATTAATTATGAGGAATGGACTGCTACGACTAGTACGACTCCCCAACAAAAAACAGTGATCTGGAATTTGTCTAGTAACCAAACCGCTATAGATGGTCCTAATAAAGTAGAAGTGGATGGTATTGAGTTCTATCGTTTTTTAGCGAGTGCGATTCCTACGGATGCGAGTGTGCTTCGTCTTTTGGGTAGTATAGATATTGTGATTGATGCGGGTGGTCAGGAGTTGTTTCAATATATTAATGTTGGTCAAGCTAATACGGGTATTACTAGTGCGCAAGTTCTTCCGGTGTTTACGAATCTGTCAGAGGGACTAGGTATTTTTAGTTCTCGGAATCAATTTGTGGAAAAGGATTTTTTTGTAGATTCTGCTACTAGGGATTTATTGAGAGATGGGGACTTGACTCGGGAGTTGAATTTTCAGTGATTTATTTAACTATCTTAGGTGTGTTTTTACCATCTTAGGTGTATTTTTTTTAACTACACTAGGTGTATTTTTTTAGCCATCTTAGGTGTTTTTTTTAACCACATAGGTACATAGTTCACATAGTTAGACAGCCTATGTGACCTATGTACCTATGTGGTTAAAAACATTCCTATATGTGGTTAATATTATTCGTTTATTGGGCTACATTTTAATCTAAATTAAACTATGTCGTATATACTAGAAGTAAGAGGTTTTACGCCAAAATTAGGCGCAGATTGTTTTGTTGCGCCTAATGCAACCATCGTAGGAGATGTGACACTCGGTGACCAATGCAGCGTATGGTTTAACGCAGTCATGAGAGGAGATGTCAATAGTATTATTATGGGCAACAAAGTCAACATCCAAGATGGGGCCGTTATCCATTGTACTTTTGAAAAAACCAAAACTATTGTGGGGAATAATGTGTCTATCGGGCATAATGCAATTGTGCATGGTTGCACGATTGGGGATAATGTCTTGGTCGGTATGGGCGCTATTATTATGGATAATGCAGTGGTAGAATCTAATGTACTGATCGGTGCAGGTGCCGTCGTATTAGAAAATGCGAAACTGGAATCTGGATTCATTTATGCGGGCGTGCCTGCTAAAAAAATCAAGCCGCTGACCAAAGAAAATTTTCAACACTATATTGGAAGAATTGCAGATAATTATGTGCTGTATGCTAGTTGGTTTAAATGACCAGAAGTCAGATCGTCCTTTCAGGACTGTCAGAAGTCAGAAGTCAGATTTATGACGTTGACAACGTGATGCTTGCAAGAGTTGTTAGCAGTCTGACAGCGCAGCGGTCTGACTTCTCGCTTCTGACAGCGTAGCGGTCTTTTTTTTAAAATACATACCCCAAATGAAAGGCAAAATTAAACCGTTTCTCCAGCAAGTTATATTCTGTAGCAAACCGACCAGGGCCTAAAGGAGAAATAACACCAATCTCCAAACCTACCCCCAAAATATCTCCTTCAATATCAGGTACCGCATCAAAAGTATTATCGAAAATACGATCATACTCCTTCGCTCTATATTGTCCGTAGTTGAGCAGAAGCGATGCAAAAGCATCTTCTTTCAATTCTGTTCTCCAGCGAACGCCAGACAACCAATAAGAAGATACTGGTAATTCCATATAGTCTAAGCCTACAAATTCAACATGACTTAATTCCTCTGGAATACTTCTGCCTAAAAAGAATAAGTTTAGAAAACTGTTTGAAGTTTCTGTTTTTTGAAAAGCGACTGCCCCTGCATCTACATACCACTCTATGGCCATACTTTTGTCTACAGGAAAAATTTTAGAAAATTGGATTCGAGCTAATTTATTAAAACTATTAATGCCAATTTCTTGAACATCGAAAGGAAATTTTAAAGAAGAAGATAAAGCCAATTTACCATCAATCGCTAAAAAAGATCCTTCTCTGGGGTAATGTTCCCGATCGTACGTATCTCTTAGGTATCGAGCATAGATTGTTTGTTGGGTTATAGCAAGTGACTCCGTGCCGCCTTCAAAAAACTTATCTCTTTGAGAATAGCGCTCCAAACCGATTCCTCCAGAGAGTAAAGAACTATTATTGAAACTAGTAAATAAATCTAACCGAAGTTCATAATGAGTCATTCCTGTACGCTCTCTAACTGACCCCTCTTCATTATATAAGTCTAATGGAAAATGATTGAGCTTACCGCCTAAGTGAATACCAAAATTAGGTTGAGAAGTTGTGTACACTTGGTAGTTGGCCAATAAGAGCGGAAATTCAGACAACTTTAAATCTATAGATAATTTAGACCCACTTAAGCCTCGATTTCTAAAAGTTGCATTCAATAATAAAGCAGCTTTGAGATCGCTATCATAGTTTGCGCTCACTTGTAGGTACTCCCCACTCTTTAGAGCCGCATCAATAGATAACTCAAACCCTTCCTCTGATGGTGTTAGTTCATAATACGCATCTTTAAAAAATTGACTGCCAAATAATTGCTTGATCCGTTTTTCAATCACGTCCATCGAATATTCTTTGGTGGCCCGCATTTGCATAACATTGGCAACTGCATTTTTTCGTTTTCCCTCTATCCCTTTAAGCTGTACATTACAAATTTTACAAACGGTCGGTATGTTTACATTTTCAGAATCCAAAGAATCGCTATGGCTAATAAGTGCTACTATTTCTGGTAAGGCAGCTCTAGCAGCGGCTTCGCCCAACTTTAAAAGATCTGCCCCTCTATCAAAATCTAATGTTCCGATGCCCGTAATATCAGGGCTAATCACTATATCCGCTAATTGCTTTTGTAATTCAACCGATTCTGCTAACTTATAACTACTTGTTTGTTCTAATACTTGGACGAGAGAAACTAAGCCCTCTTTCTTATATAAAGGACTCGTGATATCTACGGCAATTACAATATCTGCGCCCATATCAATCGCTTCGATAACAGGTAAATTTCGGACTACACCACCATCAATTAACAATTTTCCGTCTAGTTCCATTGGTTCGAAAATGGAAGGTAAAGACATACTAGCCCGCATAGCTTTTGCCAAAGAACCCGATTTCAAAACGACCACATCGCCTGTCTCTGCATCCGTAGCCACACATCGGAAAGGAATCTTAAATTGATCAAAGTCATGCACGCCATGCGCAGGAAAGGTTAATTGAGATAATAATAAACCAATCTTTTGTCCTTGTATAAATCCTTTAGGCAATTGCACTTTACCATCTTCAATACCTACTTTCAATTGGTACCGATCGGCATATTGTCGTTCTTCTATAGGCAAGTCCGTTCGCTTCAATTCATCATTAAAATAATAGGCCCAATCAAGTTCTATTGCAATACGTTCCATATCTTCTACAGAGTAGCCAATCGCATATAGGCCGCCCATGATGCTTCCAATACTCGCTCCTGTAATATAGTCTGGCCGTATCCCTGCTTCTTCCAATACTTTCAATACACCAATATGGGAAATACCTTTTGCTCCACCTCCACTTAATGCCAAACCTATTTTAGGGCGTTCTTTTTGCGCCTGTAACTGAAAGGATAACAGGACTAGTAGAAAGCTTATTATTTGCTTATTCATTGTATTTTAACACTGGTTTAGATTTATCCACAAGGAACAAGTCTATTTTCTTGCAAAGATAGATATTTGTTACCTTCGGGTTAGAAGAACTCGCAAATAAAACTGCTCTTTTCTTTACCAATGATGTTATTTAAGAATGGATGTAGTACTTCTGTTTACTGGCGCAAAGGTCCGACCTTGGGCTGACATCCCACAAATGTTCTAATTTAGTATCTTTATAAAG
>JALZWC010000977.1 GCA_023300255.1 Saprospiraceae bacterium
GCAGAGCAAGTGAATCTATCTGGCTTTAGACAGACCGCAAAGCGGACGGGCTTGCTGGGCAGGTTAAAATGGCTAATTTATTCTTACTCTTTGCCTTAAACGAAATCCATCTCTATTCTTTGCTCTCGCTTCTTTACTCTTTCCTTATGTATTGAAAATGTTAGAATAATACAAATGACTATAGACCAAAGACTTAAGCTATTAGTTCAATTAGGAGATTATTTACAATCAGGTGATGAATTGTTACAGGCAGTAATGCATCGTACCGCTTATAATAATAAATGGCTGACTATTGATAACTGCAAGAAAGTAGCACAGGATATTGGTAAAAATTGTTTGAATCAAACGGCTTTGCAAAATTGGATAAAACATTATAATTACCAAGAAAACACTACTTCCAAAAAAGTAGCTATTCTCCTTTCTGGTAATGTGCCTTTTGCTGGCTTACAGGATATTATTGCTGTATTTGCTGCAGGGCATCAATCGCTTGTCAAAATAGCTGATTCAGATGAATATTTGATCCCGCATCTGATTAAACAAATGATGGTCTGGAATCCAGCTTCCGCTAGCTTTTTTGAAATAAGGGATTTTATAAAAGGTTATGACGCAATTCTAACCAATAATAAAGGGAATGAAAATCCATATTTTAAGAAATATTTTAAAGACTATCCAAGTTTAATTAGAAAAGAACAGACGAGTATTGCCATATTGGATGGACAAGAATCGGATGAAGAATTAGCGGCATTAGGGAAGGATATATTCGCAAACTATGGATTGGGAAAAGAAAATATCTCTAAGATATACGTGCCAGAGGGGTATGATTTCCATCCTCTCCTAGAAGCCTTGCATGAATTCAATGATGTTATATTAAATAGTAAGTATAAGAATAATTTCGACTATAATTATTCCTTTTACTTATTGAATAATAGGAAATATCATGCGAATGGTTGTATTTTAATATCAGAGTCGAAATTATTAAATTCTAGAATAGCTTGCTTGCATTATGAATTCTATCAAGATGCTGGTACTTTTGCAGTCAAATGGGATAAAAAGTTCCTAGAAGGAATAAAATATATTGTTAGTCGCCAAGCAATCAATGGTTTATCAACGATATTGCCAGGTGCTACACAGATACCATCTTTATTTAATTATGCAGATGATGTAGATACTATGGAATTTTTAATGGAATTAGAGACAATTAAACAAACGTAGAGTGTAGCTATTCCGCGTCAGTTAGAACCCTCCCCAACCCTCCTTTAAAAAGGGAGGGAGTCGTCTACGATTGAAAAATTCGTTTTAAGAAGTATCATTAAACGAAATGTTCAATCGCAGTCGTCTCCCCCTTTTTTTAAGATGAGAGAGGGCTTTTGCCCAGAGGCAGAAAGATTTAGCCTTGGGGGGGGCAAGCTTATGAATTGAATAGTCACACGTAAAGTTTTATAAAAAAAATGGGTAATATAGTAGCAATTGTGGGGAGACCGAATGTTGGGAAATCCACCTTATACAATCGGTTAGTTGGTGAGCGACAAGCGATTACAGATGATGTTAGTGGAGTGACTAGAGATCGGATGTATGGTACCTGTGAATGGAATGGGAAAACATTCTCTGTTGTGGATACAGGTGGTTTTGTTAGAAATTCAGATGATATATTTGAAGCAGCTATTCGTTCTCAAGTGAAAATAGCGATAGAAGAGGCTAATTGTATCATCTTCATGGTGGATGTAACAACGGGTGTTACAGACTTAGACGAGCAAGTAGCTAATATTTTAAGACGAACTAAGAAACAAGTTTTCTTAGCTGTTAACAAAGTCGATAATCATCAAAGACTCTTAGAAGCCAATGAATTTTGGAGCTTAGGCTTTGAGGATACCTTTTTTTTAGCGTCTATTTCTGGAAGTGGAACAGGTGATTTGTTAGATGTAGTTACGGAAAGCTTGGATGAGGAGGAATCAACTGAGAATAAGATCCCTAAATTTGCAATTGTTGGACAACCAAATGTTGGAAAGTCTTCTTTAACAAATGCCTTACTTGGGGAAGATCGGAATATAGTAACGGATATAGCAGGTACTACAAGAGACCCTATACATTCTGTCTACTCTAAATATGGAAAAGAATTTATGCTGATTGATACGGCAGGTATCAGAAGGAAAGCTAAGGTTCATGAAGATTTAGAATTTTACTCTGTCATGCGAGCTATTAGGGCAATAGAAGATTCTGATGTTTGTTTCTTAATGATTGATGCCGTAGATGGGATTGAGCATCAAGACATGAGTATTTTTAACTTAGCGAAGAAACGAAATAAAGGGGTCGTCATATTGGTGAATAAGTGGGATTTGATGGAGAAGGAAACGAATACAGCAAGAGATTTTGAGAAGAAGATTAAGGAAAAGATTGCTCCTTTTACGGATGTACCTGTTTTATTTATATCTGCTTTAGAAAAACAAAGAATTTTCAAAGCAATAGAATTAGGCATAGAAGTTCACGAAAATAGAAATAGAAAAATCAAAACTTCCGTACTTAATGAAGTAATAGGGGATGCTATTGAGCGATTTGAACCGCCTTCTCATAGAGGAAAGTTTATTAAAATAAAATATATTACGCAATTACCAACGTATTATCCTGCATTTGCTTTTTTCTGTAATTACCCTAAACATGTAAAGGAAAGCTATAGGAATTATTTAGAAAATCAGATGCGGCAGAACTTTGATTTTACGGGAGTGCCTATCGGTATATTCTTTAGAAAGAAATAGAGTGTGTAAAGAATTGGGGAAAACACATATAATGTTGACGAATTTACCACATAGATACATAGTTCACATAGTATTACTCCTTATCAGGTAGCTACTAG
>JALZWC010000978.1 GCA_023300255.1 Saprospiraceae bacterium
GACAGTGCCGAGCCTGTCGTGCCGCCAGGCGGGAGCTAAAGCCCCTAAACCTTATTAAAAGGGCATCGCCCTGACACCGTCTATAGCAAAAGTATTAGGGCAAAATTCATAAGGAGCGTAGCTTCGTCACCGTATTTACTACATCTTGTAAAAGATATGTATATACCATAGCCAAGGAACGCAGGCAGGCGCGGAGACGGGGAGATGCAGAGGCTTAGCAGCATTTCAATTACACTTGACTCTGCATCTCTGCGGCTCTGCGCCTGCCTGGCGGCTAGACAGGTTCAAAAAATATAATTGGCTTTAGCCAATGTTGAACAGTTATAAATAAATTAAAAAATTATTTCTCTGCCTTTAACACAATCCGTTTAGCTGCTACCCCTTCTACTTTTTCTCTAGAAAAAAAGACTGGGAAAAATTGATCTTGCGCCCATAGCTTAAACAAGTTATCATAAAAAGGATCATCTGGGTTTCCCGACTGACCAGGACTATTCGTTCCTAAACATTGATCCCAATCTCCTGTATCTACGATCATTCGGAAAGAAGCACCACTTGATTGATTGTCATTTCCGCCCGTACTACACACCGTATAACCATTACCTCCTCTAGGCATCGGTCCCACATCTATTTTTTCTCGAACTGATGCTTTAACCGCATTACTCATTGGATGCTTTAAGTGGATGTGTTTATATTTTTCTTGACCATATTGCCATTTCGTCATGTCCTTTCCAAGCCTTGCATTCAGACTGGTAATCGCCTCTTCCAATGCGCTTACTAAAAACTGATCTCTTCCTGCTAAAGTGTTTTTACCAAATTTATTATCAGGTGTTACCAACCAATCTATTACTCGTTTTAATTGGATATTGAAGTAGGGTTGCACTTCTTTAGGAACGACTAAGGCAGTCATGTTTTTCTTCAAAGCATTTTCCCAAGCAACATAAATTCCAGCCTCTATAGAGTTTTTATCTAGTTCATAGTCTTTCCAATCTACTAGCATTTTTCTAGCCGTTTCTACTTGCTGGTTGGATGCCTGTAAGTTGTTCAATAAAGGCACTAAGTTACGAGCAGGAACAGAGTAATAATCCGTCTGTAAGGCTGCCATATCCATCAAGGAATGCTTGCGTCCTGTGTTCAATATTTCTGATAAGCGATTCCCTCTATATGGATCAGACCATTGATAAGCAAGCGCATTTTTATGGGGATATTTAACAGAAGTAACATTTTCATTAGCCGTCGCAAAGATGCCACTTGGTGGATTATAGACATTTGGCTTCTCTATGATTGGTAAGTAAGTATTCCATTCGTATCGCCCATCACCAGGCACGGGAACCATCCCACTAAAATTAGGTCGGACAGGGGCAATGCCTACTGCTTGCCAACCTATATTTCCTTCCTTATCTGCCCATATCATATTCTCGCCAGGGATATGACTGTAATTACAAGCCGCTCTAAATTCTTCAAAGTCTTTAGCTTGATCCATTCGCAAACTAGCTAAATAAGGGGAGCCTCCTACTTCTTGCCAACCACATCGAATAGCGTAAGCTATGTTATTTTCCGTATCTTCAAAAACAACTGGACCGTGATGCGTGTACTTATAGGTTACTGCTTCAGAAGCTCTTCCTTTTACTACAATTGTATCTTGTTCTAGGGTCATGTTTTTCCACTGCCCATTATATTTATATTGATTCGGATTATTAGGATTCACCTCATAGACATACAGGTCTTCTGCATCGGTTCTAAAGACAGTTAATCCCCATGCTCCATGCTCATTATGTCCAATAGAAATCCCTGGAATTTCTGGTTCGCCTCCTCCAATCACATTCCAACCAGGAGCTACTAAATGAGCCATGTATCGTAAAGATGGAGTAGACTGCGTTCGGTGTGGATCATTCGCCATCATCGGGTAACCACTATGCGTATGCTCCCCTGTTACCACCCAATTATTACTTCCCCAATATTGTTTTTCCTCTTGCATCATGTAGTCATAAGCAGGCGCATCTGCCTCCGCAAGATTTTGATAATCTTTCCAATTATTAGCCGCATCTCCTATTAAATCTTGTGGTTGAAATTTTACTGGCTGACGGTAGGCATTGTATAAGCCTAGGATGTCCTTTAACAACCATTCTGGTTTTATCTTTGGATCTATTTCAATATTTGGATCATGTGGATGGAACCAATTTAATTCCTTCGTCTTCTCTACCCCCATCAAGGCTACTTGACGGCCAACATTCAATTCCGCTCCTATATTCCCCAACAAGCCTTGGTGTCTAGAAATAACTACTTCTGGCGTCCATTTTTGTGGTTGAATACCTAACAGTTTAAATTCTAAAGGTAATAGCGCTGGATTTTTTTCTGTCAATTCGATATAAGCATTTACGCCTTTCACATAAGAGGTAATGATTAATTCTCCTCTTTCGTGGTAGTAGTTCATCTCTTCTTTCATATCTCCTTTGAACCGAAA
Source organism: Saprospiraceae bacterium (assembly GCA_023300255.1). Classification (GTDB taxonomy): domain Bacteria; phylum Bacteroidota; class Bacteroidia; order Chitinophagales; family Saprospiraceae; genus JAFMDF01. Next base: position 2,462 of record JALZWC010000978.1, read on the forward strand.
TAGTCGAGTTCCTATATCTCTTTTCAACTCTCTTTCTCCCAATATTTCTGCAACGGTTCCATTGGTTTGTCTCCGCCAAATTTCAAATTGAAATAGTCGATCTCTAGCAGCATTAAAGCCTTGTGCGAAAAATAAATCTGCTTCATTTTTTGCATAGATATGCGGGATACCCCATTGGTCTACAATGATTTCGACCGTCTCATTAATGCCCGCTATTTGATATTGTTCTTGATTTGAATCACTGGCTTGTGACCATAGGAAAAGGTGGGTGCATACTAGTAGTAGGCTTAGTAGTGTTGGTTTCATTATGTTTTGTTTTGTTTTCTGTATTAGATGTCCTCTAGGCTTCTGTATGCACATAATTGAACACGGAAACCTCTGCGAGATTTACGCAGATAAAAACTGTTTCTGTACTTGATGTGCTCTAGGTCGTGTATGATAACTGAATACGACCTAGAGTATATCTAATATAGTAAGGCAAAGAGTAAGAATAAATTAGCCATTTTAACCTGCCCTTTTTCCCTCTAAGAAGTCCTGAAAAAAGAACCGTAGCCCAGCTATGCTTAGTTT
>JALZWC010000979.1 GCA_023300255.1 Saprospiraceae bacterium
TTGTATTTTTTGCTTTGCTTTTTTATGTTTTTCAACCTTCTCTTTTACTGGGTTGAACAGAATTGTTTGTCGCACCATACTGTGAAGGTAGCCACCCACATTAGTTATCTGTACTCCATTTTTCAATTGGTTAATTGTATAATTGATCCCTTCCCTAACTTGAAATTCTGGATAATCATCTACCCATTTTTCAACTACTTTCTTTCCTACATAATCCTTTACTAATAAATACAAGTCATCAATCAATCCTTGTTTAGGATGAATATTTTTTAAAGCCTTCACTTTAGAAGATCTAGGTGCTCCATTGTTAGATCTAATTGTAAAGACTACCCCAACAATTTTTCTTCCTCTCTTAAAAGGATCAAATTCAAATTGGATATCTGTAAATTTCTTAAGATCTCGTTGGGCTTTTAATAAAACTCGTTGTTTAAAATTACCGAATAGTGGATAATTATCTTTTAAAGATTTTTTACCATTATTATCAATTTCTTCTATCACCCCTATAATTTCTTTCAGCTCTTGTAATTCAAATTTTCGAGAACCAATCCGCTCATATTGTTTCAATAATTCATATAAACGTATAGAATAAGAACTAGGTAGTTTTAGAATATTGTTGACATCATAAATCGTGAATTGCGACTTTAAAGAAAGTAAAAAAGGACGCATATCTGGATGGAAAGAAACATCTATAAACTTGCCATCTTCAGAATTCGGATTAACAAGTCTATCTACCCCTACTACAATGGGAGTCGTCAATTCCATCAGACCTTCCTCTGTTTCTCTAATGACCTTGATAATTTTACTCATTAATTTATTCCCTCCTCTGCGAAGACGATCATAAGCATCTTTGTTGTTTTCGACTTGAAAATCTTTGACAATATCACTAAGGTATATTCTATAAGGTTGGAAATCTTCATCATTCTTGTGAACCATCGATAGCATCTTCGTGAAGATCCTAGTCTCCCAAATATCAAATTTATACCTTGCTTCAACTAACTCGTTGGACTTCCGTATTAACTTGACAACATTCTTAGATGTTTTGGACCTCCGTACTTTATTTGAAGCGTTGGGTTTCATAAGAATTCACTGTTTTGATTAACGGCAATCTAAATAATAGAGAAGCCGTCAATCGAAGTTGGTTTTTATTTAGTGGATATTTCTAAAATACCATAAGATTTAGTTAATCAATTAAATTTAGGTAGTGTGCCAAAAACATACAATTTTTTGATGGTTGAAATTGTGTGATTGTATGATTGTGTACGTCACGTATACAATCACACAATCTTGCAATTATAAAATCAGAAAATAAAAAGTTAGCTTATTTTTGTCAGACTACTTAACTCTCGTAATAAGTACATTGTAAACAACAAGATCCATCTTAAGAGAGCTTTTCAGCATCTCTTCCTGTTTTGCGGTTCATTCAAAACATACCGTCGGTAAACAATATTTACTCCCTCTTGATACTCCCTCTATGGAATAACACTTCAATCCATAGCATAGCTAAATGGTATCTTCAAATTAATTAAAAATTAATGTTACTAGAATTTTGCCTCTAAATTAGATCCGAAAAATTTTCTATACTTTAAAGCCCAATTTCTCAGAATATGTGTGTGTAATTAAGAACGTATCATAGATAAATTCCAATGTAATTTTCTTCCTTCAGCTCAAAGGTAGAAAAAATATTTAAAAATAACACGGTTTTACTTCTTGTTATACTTAGTACTCGTAAAGTTATACTTAGTACTCGCAAAGTTATACTTAACCCTCAATACGTTATACAAATAACTCTAAATGTTATATTAAATACTCTAAATGTTATACTTACCTTTGTAACTTATTGATTATCAAATAGATGGGAGCCCCGAAAAGACTTAAAGTATATTAAATAAGATAAAACAACTTAAACAGAAACAATCGTTGTTGTTCTTTTTATTAAAATTTTAACCTCTTTATTAAAATCATTTAATTTTAATAAAAGTTACTAGCCTCACGAGTTTAGAAGAAAAATGAGTGCATTTTAAAATGGAAGATTTCAAATTAAGTTTTTAGGTCTATCCTCAATATGTTATATTTCATCCTCAATTTGTTATACTTAATAGGAGTACTTTAAGTACGCTAATATTAGTTCTATGTTTCCTACTAGGGATCTCTAGCAAGCAGCTAAGCAATCATCTACGATTTTGGTCTTTTTTGACATTATTAAGTTGAATATACCTCCTACATGAGCAACCCTCATTTTGTTATAGTTACGACTCAAAACGTTATACTTCAGTGTGATATCAACAGATTTTGCTAGAAATAGTAGTTTGTATTTACTTTTTTTATCTCAAAAAGCAAGTAAATTTTAGAAAATCAACGCATATGTGTATTTGAAAAGAGCAAATCCCTCATTTTGTTATAGTAAAAACTCAATTTGTTATAATAACTGCTTGTTGTAGTTTTTTTAGAGTCAAAAAATATGTGTTTTGGTAAGAATTGAAGTCCAATAGGCTGCAAATGAGGTTATTGGACGTAATTTACCTCAATTTGTTATAGTTATGACTCGAAATGTTATACTTTGGGCTATATACCTGATAAATAGATCTTTACAATGGGTTTATTTTCATTAGATTTCAATGATTTATACGTTTTTCTTTCCATAATCAGGAGTTAACTCTGATTTAGACTTCATTTCTCCCTCATTTTGTTATAATTAACCCTCAAGGTGTTATTTTTCACATTTACTTTACGCTAAAAGGTGGGTAATACGGTTAAGAATGAGCATTTCCTACTCAAGATGTTATAGTTAACTACCCTCATTTTGTTATACTAATAATTTTAGTGCAGGTTTCTTAGGAATGAGGAGATAATAAATGTTACAAGTTGGGTTAGTCATTTTTATGTCTTAGGAAGCCAAAAAACTAGTGCATAGTAGGGCTACGGACTCTTTTTTTGGCTTTCTAAGACTGGAAAAGGGCAAGCCAAGTTGAGACAGTTATT
>JALZWC010000980.1 GCA_023300255.1 Saprospiraceae bacterium
CCTGTAGTGGAAGAAGCTCCAACCCCCGTAGTGGAAAAGGTGCCAACTCCTGTAGTGGAAGAAGCTCCAACCCCCGTAGCGGAAAAGGTGCCAACTCCCGTAGTGGAAGAAGCTCCAACCCCCGTAGTGGAAAAGGTGCCAGCTCCCGTAGCGGAAAAGACACCGGTCCCAGTAGTGGAGGTACCAGCTCCTGTAGTGGTAAAAGCACCTGTAGTAGAAACAAAAATTGAAACTACAGTCTCAAAAGCGAAACCGGCAAAAAAGGAACCAGAAGAAATTTCAAATAGACCTAAACTAAAAGTATTAGGTAAAATAGATTTAGAACCTAAAAGAAAGAAAAAGAGGAAACCAGAGGTAAAACAAACACCTCCAGCTGCTAAAGTTGTTGAAACTAAAAAAGAAACGCCGATAGATAAAACGCCTATCATAGATAAAAAAGCACCTCAGGTAGTAGCTAAAGATAAAACCAAAGAGGCACAGTCACAGAAGCCTGCAGCTGCAAAAGAAAAGGTAACAGAAGCAAAGCCAATCGAAAAAGCTCCAGAACCTGGAAGTCTTAAAAAAACGCCTGTAAAGGATGAAGTTATTAGAGCAGAAGCACCAAAGTTAAAAGGTACTAAGATTCTTGGTAAAATTGACGTAGGTCAGTTCCAAAAGAAACCTAAACCTGTTGCTTCTTCCGATACTTCCAGAACTAGGAAACGAAAGCGAACTCGTAAGAAAGTAGAATCCAATGACAGCAAACGACCTGCTAGTAGTGGTGCAGGAGGCACACGTCAAGGACAGGGTAGTGGTGGTGCAGGAGGCACACGTCAAGGAAGTACTGGAGGTGCACGTCAAGGAGGTGGAGTCGGAAATCGTCAAGGAAGTGGAGGTGCTGGTGGAAATCGTCAAGGTGGTCAAGGCGGCGGAGGTGGAAATCGCCAAGGTGGCGGTGGAAGACCAGGAGGAAATAGACCAGGAGGAAATAATAGAAATAGACCAGCTCCTAGAGGCAGAGGTCGAAGAGATGAAGTAAAAGAAGTTTCTGCTAAAGAAATAGAAGATAAGATTAAGTCCACAATGGCTCGTATGGAGGGCGGTGGCAAAAAACGTCAACGTATCAGAAGAGACAAGCGGGACTCGATGCGTAAGAAAGAGGAAGCTCAAGAAGTAGCGAAGAGTGACGTAAAATTACAGGTGACGGAATTCGTTTCTGTATCAGAGTTAGCTAGTTTAATGGAGGTTCAGGTGACAGATGTGATCACCACTTGTATGAACTTAGGCGTTATTGTATCCATTAATCAACGGTTAGACGCAGAGATAATTGAATTATTAGCAGAGGAATTTAACCATGAGATAGAATTTATTTCTGCGGAGGAACAAGTATTAGAAGAAGAAGAAATAGTTGATGCACCAGAAGATTTGAAGTCAAGAGCTCCAATTGTAACGGTGATGGGACATGTCGATCACGGTAAAACATCTTTACTGGATTATATAAGAAAAGCTAGTGTAGCAGATGGAGAAGCAGGGGGAATCACACAGCATATAGGTGCTTATGAAGTACTTGTTGGTGAGGAGAAGAAAAAAATAACGTTCTTAGATACACCAGGTCACGAAGCCTTTACAGCGATGCGGGCCAGAGGTGCTAAGGTTACGGATATTGCAGTGATTATCATAGCAGCGGATGATAGCTTGATGCCTCAAACAAAGGAAGCAATTAGTCATGCGCAGGCTGCAGGTGTTCCAATCATATTTGCGATCAATAAGATAGATAAGGCAGGTGCTAATCCAGATAGAATTAAGACAGAATTAGCAGCCATGAATCTTCAAGTAGAAGAGTGGGGTGGAGAATACCAATCCACAGATATTTCTGCTAAAATGGGACAAAACATAGATGCTTTATTGGAAGAAATTCTTCTTAAAGCAGAAATGTTAGAATTAAAAGCAAATCCTGATAGAGCTGCTATCGGTGTTGTTTTGGAAGCATCTCTAGATAAAGGTAGAGGATATGTTGCGAAGACATTAGTTCAAACAGGAACGCTATCAATAGGAGATCCTATGGTGGCTGGCTCTCATTCTGGAAAGATTAAGGCCATGTTTAACGAGAATGGAAAACGTATTACTACTGCAGGACCTTCCTCTCCTGTATTGGTATTAGGTTTGAGTGGAGCACCTCAAGCTGGTGAAAAGTTCAGAGTGACAGAAAATGAACCAGAAGCAAGATTGATTGCCTCTAAACGAGAACAAATCACAAGAGAGCAAGCTAATAGAGCTAACAAGCGTATTAGTTTAGATGAGATTGGAAGACGTTTAGCATTAGGAAACTTTAAAGAATTAAACTTAATTGTGAAAGGAGATGTAGATGGCTCTATTGAGGCTTTATCTGATTCCTTAATCAAACAATCTATAGAATCTGTTCAAGTGAATGTGATTCATAAGGCGGTAGGACAAATCATCGAATCAGATGTATTGTTAGCTTCTGCATCGGATGCCATTATTATTGGTTTCCAAGTTAGACCATCTTTGGGTGCTAGGAAATTAGCGGAACGAGAAGGTGTTCAAATTAAGATGTACTCTATTATCTATGAAGCAATCGATGAAATTCGATCTGCTATAGAAGGTATGTTAGAACCTACTAAGGAAGAAAAAGTTCTTGGTGAAGTGGAAGTACGAGAAGTGTACAAAATTAGTAAGGTCGGCACGATTGCAGGTAGTTATGTATTGGATGGTAAAATTACTAGAAATGCACATATCCGCTTGGTTAGAAATGGTATCGTTATCTTCCCTACTAAAGAAGGAATACATGGTGAGGTGAGTTCTTTAAAACGTTTTAAAGAAGATGTGAAAGAAGTCAAATCTAGTTTTGAATGTGGGGTTACCATTAAAAACTATAACGATATTAAAATAGGTGACATCATTGAAGCTTACGAAATCGTTGAAGTAAAACAAACGCTACTTTCAATTAGTAAGAAAGCAAAGTAAACCTTTCCTTACTCTAACTTAAAAAGCGGTATCAATAATTTATTGATACCGCTTTTTTTATATAGGAATTGTTTAAGGAATGAGGAGATAATAACTTCAGACTCTTGGCTGATTATTTTGACCTTACTTTTCTCCTGCCTGCGTGCCTTGGCTATGGTATATACATAAGTATTTGCGGAATTAATGGTGACGAGGCTACGCCCCTTAAGAACCTAATAAATACAAGTGTTTTACTATAGACGGTGCCGAG
>JALZWC010000981.1 GCA_023300255.1 Saprospiraceae bacterium
TTCTGAAAAACTAAGCATAGCTGGGCTATGGTTCTTTTTTCAGGACTTCTTAGAGGGAAAAAGGGCAGGTTAAAATGGCTAATTTATTCTTACTCTTTGTCTAAACTACGTCAAAAAAAGACGACCGTTTTATCAATCTAGTTATCAATGTTTTGTAAGTCTTTAGATCGTCAGCTTGAAAAGTGGTAGAATACAGCACAACTCAGAGAGTTGTGTTACATTTACTAGAGTAGGACTGTAACACAACTCTCTGAGGTGTGAAGCCTTTCCAATAGTAGTTAAATATTACCACTTTATTAGCTGACGCTCTATTGAACCTCAACTTTCCTTATTTCTCGTCTCCACTATACGGCGTTCCATACTTCGCCCACTTTCCAGCATCATCTCCATAAATATTTAGAAAATAAGTTTGGTGCGTAAAGCTATCATAAGCATAGAATGTTCTTCCACTAGGACTATCATTAAGGTTGAACTGCATCATATTCAAACCGTTTTGGCGAATCATGCCACCAAATTTATACCATACCCCTGGATCTTCTCCATGATCAGTCATATAATAAAGTTGACCTGTACCTGAGTCCATAGAATAAAAGATTACACCTTCTGCTGTTTCTACTGCCTCTAGAATCAATTTATTTCCGCCATTTTGTATAGCATTCCCATAGTTAAACCATTGTCCTGATTGTTCTCCGAAATCCACCATGTAGCTCAATGCTCCCGTATAGGTGTTCATCGAATAAAAGGCAGTACCACCGGTACGTTGACCTACTTCAAATTGAAAATTTGTTGTGGTTGCTTTGTTTTCTTTAGCAGGAGTTGCTACCGTCTGTGAACAAGAGTATAAAGAAAATGAAAAAATAAAAGCAATAAGAAAATTTTTAAATAAATACTTCATATAAGGCTGAATGTTAAAATGTTAAAATGATTAAATTCTGTTGTAATTTTATAGACAACGTTTTTTATCTGGTACGCTAATAAACTATTTTTGTTGACTAAAGCCTTCTCTTGTCTTATGAAGGGGGAAGTCGTCTGCGAAGGAAAATATTCAATGGTAAACGACTCCTTTCCTTTTTAAGATTAGCGGTTCCTTTTTGCCTAGAGGTAAAAAAGAATGTGAGGAGGTTCTCGTTTCTACTAATATTCAAATTCTATTCGTTCGTAAGGAAAACCAAAGAGGCATTTTTCCTTGATTAAAGACGCTACTTTTTCAGGGACCATTCGTTCCCAACCTTCCTCATCATTTTGAATCATTTGCAAAACTTGAGTAGAAAAGATATGTAAGACCTCTGGCTTATAGCCTTGTATATCTCTAATTTGTTTGGATCCTAATAAGTGTTGGTACAGAAAAGTAATTTCTTCTGGTACAGGTAAGTCATTACATTGCAATACCTCTCCACTACCTTCTTGTAAAGCAGGATAGACATAATAAGTTACTTTTTGAGTGAACAAGTCGCCAAATGCTGCTAAAAGCGACTTTTCTTGATTTTCTAAAAAAGTATTACTCATCATCTTTAGCAAGTCTTGGATACCAATAACTAAACCCAACCTTTGTACTTTATACTCTGATAAATAGTCTATTAATTTATTTTGTTTTTGACAATCAGATATAACAATCGTCTGTCCCATAGCACATAGCAAATCGGCTCGATCTAAGAAATCTTTTACATTAAGTTCCCCTTCTGAACATAAATTGTCCAGAGTGATTTCCGTCAATAAATAAGTTTTATTAGATTCTACGGGAGCATCTTGACGAAACTGTTGGAAGGAACTCTTGATCATATCCATATTGACAAGAGTAGCTGGTCGGAAGCTTCCTCTGACCACCATCACATGTTTTTTGTATAAAAATTCAGAAGCATGAATACTTCGACCATCAGAATTAAAGATGGCTACATCTGTTAATTGATGTTTGACTAACATCAAACTTAACCAACGATTATCTACATTTTCAAAGTCTGGTCCAGTTAAGCGTACCATATCTACGGAAACCCGACCTCTCAATCCATCTAATAAAGATTCGATCATTAGTTCTGGATCGTGCTTATACCGATAGCATGCATAAAGTAAATTTACGCCCAAAATACCGATAGCTTGTTGTTGTAACTTATTATCATGATCTAGCATTCTAGCATGTATCACTAAATCATTGGGTGCCCCTTGTGGATCGAGTTGAAATCGAAGCCCTAACCAACCATCGCCTTTTATAGTTTTGGAGAAGTTAATCGCCGCTACCGTATCTGCAAAAGCAAAAAAAGAAGTGTCAGGGCGCTCTGTATCCAAACGGTCCTGCATTAAATCAAACTCATGATCTAGCATTTTGTATACTCTAGATTCACAAACATATCGACCTGTGCCTTGAATACCATAAATTTTATCAGAAACTACTTTGTCATAAGCAGACACTGTTTTGGCAATTGTTCCTGAAGAAGCGCCTACTTGAAAAAAGTATCTAGCGACTTCCTGCCCAGCCCCAATCTCCGCAAAAGCACCATAGATCTTGTCATCTAAATTAATTTCTAAGGCTTTTTGCTCTGTTTCTAATAATTGTCTTTTCATTTCAAATAAAGGTTTATATTACTCAAGAACAAGTAAAAAATAGTAACTACTCAGGTGTTAGGAGCGAGGTGTCAGGTGTCAGAAAGACAGCGCTACCGTAAATTTATAGCTTACTTTATTGCAAAGAATATTTTCTATGCTCAAGAAGACAAAAATTCCTAGTTAGCACGGCTTCATTTGACCCCTGACTCCTGAAATCTGACACCTGAGTAGTTACTATTTTTTACGTGTTCCTTAATTTGACGTAGTACATGGGATTTCGTCATTGTTCTCTTAGAGAATTAATCCTAATTTTGAGCCAAATTATTTGATTAGATGCCTCTTTAGTGCGATTTTAGAATGACACGGCAAAAATAGGGTTTTTGATTGTTATTCTGATAAGCTATTAATTCTAAATAAGGATTATTTTGTAAGGGAGTAGGAATTAAATAAGGTGTAACTACCCAGGTGTCAGGAGCGAGGAGTCGGGGGTCAGGTAGCGACGTGCTAACTAGAAGTGTTCGTTTTCATAAACCCAAAACAAGTACTTTGTAATAAAGCAAATGTAAACTTGGTGGCAGCACTGTGCTTCCTGACTCCTGACACCTCGCCCCTGACACCTGAGTAGGTACTTTATTTATTTCCTATTCCCTAACTATTGGATAATCAGACGTAATCAAATATTTGAAAATCAACTTTACACTACTGGACATTTTTTAGAATAGAGAACAGAGAGTAGAGACACAATTCGTTTAAGAAACAATGAAATTTCGTTAATTTTTAAACGAAAACCGTCTCTATTC
>JALZWC010000982.1 GCA_023300255.1 Saprospiraceae bacterium
CTATGTGTCCTATGTACCTATGTGGTTAATTTTGTCCTAGTAAGTACTTACGTACTTAGGAAAACTGATTAGTATTAATTTTATTTTTAATGGATTGAATTAAGGTAGGAGATACTTGGCGGCGCTGTAGGCGGCTTTTTAAAAATTCTTTAAAGGATTTTTCTTTATGTAAAATCTCGTAATAGGTTGGATTTTGTTTAATCTCTTGAAGTAAGGCTCTTTCCTCCTCTTTACTCAGTTCATTATCAAGGTACATGTTTACCTTCTTCATTAATGTTCGATAATTTTCCTGATGTAATTTTTCCATTGAACTAGATTTGGTACTCATTTAAGCAATTAGTCTGCTAGTTTCAATAGTGGTCCATGTGCTCGTACACGTACCCATACAGAAGCGCCAAGTAGGCGTCAAGCTTTCGCTGGTATATGATAAGGAGTAAAGAGTTGATATGGAAGCTATTGAAATATTCATTTTTTTCCTGACTAGAAAAAGCCTCGATTTTTAGGTTTTTTTTTGACTAAAAAACGAGGTTAATTTTGCTCTTAAAGAGTAAGTGAACAATATAATTTATGACTTTATATAAAGAATCATTAGTCAGTTAGTTTTAAATTAACTGACTAACGACCTGTTTTATTATCGCTTATCCTCAAATCCTTTAGACTCTGCATATCCTTTCAATAATTTCTTTAACATATTCCGACCACGGAATAATCTAGATCGAACGGTTCCTATTGGAATACCCGTTATTTCTGCAATCTCATCATACTTAAAATCCTCTAAATCACACAATAGAATCACTGTTCTGTACTCCATCGGTAAAGAATTAACGGCATTCGTTACTTCGTCTCCCATCATGTTACCAAATAATTCTGTTCTTAAATCGTAACTAGCATCCTGTACATTAAGTACGTCGTCGAAGTCAACTTTGGTCGGTTGTTTACGAGCTTTTCTATACTTATTGATAAAAGTATTTCTTAAAATCGTAAATAACCATGCTTTTGGATTGGTACCGACTTCATAGGTAGCTATCGAATTGAACGCCTTTAAATAGGCCTCCTGTACCAAATCCGAAGCATCGGCATCATTTAGTGTAAATGAGTACGCAAAATTATACAACGCATTTGATAAAGGATAAAATTCCTCTTCAAAAATGGTGTACTTATCTTTCATTGTGTTAGCTGTAAGTACCATGAAAATAGAGAATTAAGAAGATTAATGTAGTAGTTAGTCCTTTTAAAAAGACTAACTGCTACGGTGTTTCTTGTAAGAACCACGGTTTTTTCTTTTTAGTTCCCAGTATGTTTATATTTCTCGAAATTCCCATGACTGCGTCATGGGCTATCGGATGTCCCACGACTGCGTCATGGGTTACGAGATGTCCCACGACTGCGTCATGGGTTACAAGATGTCGTCCCGTTGGGACTTTGTCCATGACTTCGTCATGGACTACGAGATGTTGCTCCGTTGGAGCTTTGTATTTTTTACCTATTACCTATTACTTCTTACCTATTACCTAATTACTTCTCCCCAACCAATTGTCCAGTCAATCGCATCAACTCTGTTTCTGTTGTCTTTAGATTATATAAGGCATTTAATTTTGCTTGAGAGGCATTAACAAATGATAATTGAATGGCTCTATAATCAAAAGAAGAAATCAACCCTCCATCAAAGCGCTCTTTGCTAATAGCTAAATTACTACGAGCATTTTCAATTAAATTTTCCGTTAGTTGTACTAAACGCACTTGATTATTGTAATTGGCTAAAGTATTCTGTAATTGAGAATCTAAATTTCGCTTGAGATCTTGAATATTCATTTGTGCAATCATTTCCTCTACCGTCGCATTTTCAATATTTCGTTTTCTGGTACCTCCATCGTATAGGTTATAAGCAGCAGTAGCTCCTAAGTAAATATTGAAATTTTTAGTCGAACCTCCTAGACCTATAGGTGCTTTAATATCTCCTGTGTTAACGATTCCATCTCCCGAAGCGCCACTGAGTACATAGCTTAAGCCTGCTCCTAAACTAAGCGTTGGACGTTTTGCCGTCTCTTGTAATTTAGTATTCATATTAGCCAACTCTCTTGCAATCACTAGATTCTGTAAGTCCTTATTATTAGTGTGCATTGCTGCTTGCAAGTCTTCTAGATTAAAGGTGCTAGGTAAGAAATTTAAATCTTCTGTTAAGCTATAAACTTTAAGCATATCCTCTGCGCCCATTGCTAGATTTAGACTTCTATAAGTAGTAGCTACATTATTTTTTTGAACAAGAATATTGGTAGAGTCACTAAGATAAGCATCTGTTGTTTGCAGTATATCAAAACTACCTGCCTGCCCAAACTCTTTACGAACTTCTTGATAATTAATTCTATCTCTAGACAAGTCTAATACCTCCTGCAAGGTAGTCAACTGCTCTTCTTGAATTAATGCTTGATAGTAGGCTAAAATTACAGATTGAACCGTATTTTCGATAGCTGCAGCTACATTCAATTGTCCTTGTCCTTCTAATTCTTCTAGTTGTTGCTTAGCTATTTTTGCCCGATTGCCGTCATATATTAACCAAGTGCCATCAATAGATGGTGTAATACCTGTACTTAAAACAGACTGTTCTAGTAAAAAACCTGCTGATTTGGAATTTAAATAGCCATTCTGCAAGTTTAAAGAAGCGTCTACTCTCGGGCCTTTTCCTGCAGCAGACCAAGTATTATTGTTTTCTGATAACTCTAGGTTGCGTTTAGCAATTTCTAACTGGAAATTATTGGCTAGACCAATTTCTATAGCACGTGTAAGACTTAATGGCTCTTGTGCCGAAAGACTTAAGCAGAATAATAGAGAAGCTATCGTCGTAAATAATGACTTCATTAGCGGAGGATTAATATTTTATACTTGGTGATATCTGTTACACTTTATTTGGGCGCAAAAATAACACAACTCATTGAGTTGTGAAGAATTAATTAAACAACAAGAAATCTTATTGGTTTAATAAGGAAGTTGTTTAAAATGAATGTAAAACAAAGTTGGGGCAGCATCCCTACCTCCACGTCTTGTCATTCCGTAGGAATCTGTACCGTTCCTACCTCCTCTAAATACTAGGTAAAAGGTGTGTGGATGTAGAGATAGTACAGATTCCTACGGAATGACAAGATGTAGATGTAGGGATGCTAAGCGGCACGAATAAAGTACATTGCAGGGTAGTTACGTCAATAAAAAATGGGGTTTGATTAGTACCTACTAACCAAACCCCATTTTTAAAAAACAATATTTCTCAAAACGACTAAAGCCGTTGCAAAACCGTCTTATCTTTCAAAGGCGTAAGCGTATAGCCCTCTTTTTTTAATAAATTAACAACCCCTTCTTCTCCTGCTAAGTGACCTGCACCTACCCCAAAAAAAGTAGCTTGTTGTCCCATCATCCCTTCCATTACAGGAATCCAGTTTCTATTTCTATTTAGTAATAAAAACTCTTCGTATTTTCCGATGCCTTCCGTGTCTTCTGCAAACATGGTAATCATACCGTTAATATCCTGATTTTTATACAAGGTTGCCAAAACTTCTAATTCATCAATGGCAGTAGTATCTATTTCTGCTCGAATACTTTGTAGTAACATTTGAGCTTGTGCATCATAAGGGATGCTATCAAATACACTGATCTGATATTCCGCAGTTTCCAGGCCATCCATAGGTTTCTCTTGCTCTTTCGCCATTTCCATAAACTCCATCTCATAACTTACAATATCTTCGGATGCCATTGGATTGCCACCAGAAAGATCGGTAGAAGCGAACATGGATAAAAACATTGGCTTGATTCGCTCCATCATATTCCAAAGAAAAGAGGTAATTCCTTTTTCTTCAAAATGAGCTTTTACTTCTGTATATTCTTCTTCATTTAAAAAATCCTTTAAAGTCTTGCCATCGTTCATAAAAGCCTTCATTAAAAGTCCAAACTGAGACATCATATCATTCATATTCTCCATGTTAATTTCGAATACGATCTTTTCACTTTCGTTAAAGGCTTTTTTTGTTTGCTCTGTTAGAAAATAATCCTCTTTTCCAATCATATGGATCGTACCATATAAGTAAGAAGTGTCTGTTAATTCCTTGCCAGTAATAGCCCATAAAAGAGAATTAGCTACTGGAGAATATTTTGTTATCGTTGTATCTGTGGTCGTAGGCGCTTCTGCAGCGACTTGTCCCCACATAGGTACACTTACCAAAAGTGCTAGTATAAATTGAATAAATAATTTCATTAATTAATTGTCAGGTGAAAAAATGGAAACACACACCTAATAGAAGACGTTTAATGACTCAATAATGGTATTAAGCAAACGTTAATAACAGCATATAGGTGTTATTTTGCTTGGAACAAGTATAAACATAGTCAAATATACTATACTTTATCTGTTTTGCTTAAGAGCATTTTGTACGATTTTATTTAGAATAATCTCTAATTTACAACTAACCTATTCAAAAATATTTTAATCTTATGAAAAATCTATACGGTCTGTTAATGGGCTTAAGCCTTTGTTTCTTATTTGCTAATTGTGCTGGTGACAGCAATTCTTATGCAATAATTGAAACAGAATACGGGAATATGAAAGTATTACTGTACGATGAAACACCTAAACATAAAGCGAATTTTATCAAATTGGCAAATGAGGGCTTTTATGATGATTTATTATTTCATCGGGTAATAGACGGGTTTATGTTACAAGGCGGAGATCCTGACTCGCGGGATGCTGCATCAGGCACTATGCTAGGAGCAGGTGGCCCAGGGTATTTAATAGATGCAGAAATTGGATCGCCTCACTTTAAGGGATCTTTGGCTGCTGCTAGAACAGGTGCAGGAAATCCAGAAAAAAAGTCTTCTGGCTCTCAATTTTATATCGTAGAAGGAGATCCTGTTACAGAAGTTCAAATAACCGCTTTAGAAAATTTCAAAAAAATAAAATATTCTGCTGCTCAAAGAGCGTTATATGCAGAGTTAGGGGGGCGTCCTGATTTGGACCAAGAATATACCGTTTTTGGAGAAATTGTAGAAGGCTTAGATATTATTGAAAAAATCTCAATAGTACCTGTTGATCAAGCGGACCGTCCTATTAAGGACGTAAAAATGAAAGTACGAATGCA
>JALZWC010000983.1 GCA_023300255.1 Saprospiraceae bacterium
TGGGCAATCCCTTGTGGTTGCCCTACTTAGCAGGGGCAACCACAAGGGATTGCCCATACTACAAACTAAACTCAATGAGCAATGTTAGACGGGTAGCCAGTTTTGGACATGAAAAATTGGTATTCAATTGTTTAGATCCAGAGGAGCGGCTCTGTTTGTAGAAAAAGGACCAAAAGTTCCCTAAAGGTCTAGAAGACCGAACCCGTTTGTTTTTCTATATTTAACGGGGTCGGTCTTCCAGACCTTGCACTTATCCAAAACTCACGTTATTTAGGGAGTAAGAATTAAATAAGGTACCCGTTTATGGCGCAGATTTTTTTTCTCGTAAAGAAGCTTCAAAATTAAGGCATAGCAGGGCTACGGCTTTATTTTTAAGATTTTTTACGAAGAAAAAAGACAAGTCAGAATGGGTAGGTTATTTATTTCCTATTTCCTTACCCAATAATTGAGTAATTTAGCGATGTAGAGTAAGATCTAAGGACTAGAACGTCGTTCTTATCCAGATAAAGGATTATTTACTCGTTACTAAATATTAATATACTATTGAGGAATTAAAAACATGGGAAACTGTCAATTTTGTCAATCACCTCTTACCAACAATGCTAGGTTTTGCTCTCATTGTGGCGCAAAAGTCAAACAAACAAAAATCGCTTGTGGTCATTGTCAGCATGAAAACCCAGTGGGTGCGCAGTTTTGTGCAGGCTGTGGAACTAGCGTTGGAGAAATACCTGTAGCATCTTCCTACACGGATCCTAATTATAAATCTCAATATCCATTAGATTTCAGAGATGTTAAATCATTAGGTGGAACAATTCGGCAGTATTTCGTTATGGCCTTAGATACTCGTATTAAGGAAGCCCATGATCCGAATAATAAAGAAGCGTATCTAAATCATCTAATGCGCTCTGATTTTCAAGAAATATTTAAGCTACGTACGGATCAACTAGCGGAGGAAGCGTATTCTATACATAGTAAGCAAGGATCATCTGTTGGTCAAGAAGTAGATCAAATGTTGAGTACTTCTTTTGAAGGATTACTAGATTTTTTTCTAATAAAGTATTGTCAAGAAATTAATGAAGTCCCTATTTCAGATGCTACCTTAAAATATGAAGGTGTTCAAGCAGATCAGGTCAATTTGTATCAAATGTTACTAGACTATCTAGTATTTGAGAAAGAAGAATTGACGGTTTATACCGACTTTTTAAAAATGCCTTTACCTAAGTTGCAAAATGCTGGCAGGTATTACTTATTTCCAGCTAAGCAAGAAAAAATTATTTTGATTTGCGATCAAACAGTATTTGGGTCTTGTAAGGAAGGTTTTGCAATGACAGAAGCAGCTTTGTATTGGAAGGCGCACTTCAAAAAGGCAGAAAAAGTAGCGTATAAGGATTTGGAAACTATAGAAAAAGCGGAAGACCATATTTTGATTAATGGTCATTTTTTTAATGCGACGCCTTCCTTGAATGTGAAAATGATCTATTTATTGAATCGGTTGAGGCGGATGAAGTAAAGGATAAGTACAAGTTCAAGTGTCAAGACCAAGTTCAAAACTTACTAAATGTTGACGGTCAATTTATTTCTTAGTAATGGTGGTAGGGGGGATAAGTTTTGTTGGCAAATCATACATCATAAATCATACATCCAAATAGTTCAAAGCGTGATGGATATATGATTTATGATGTAAAATTTATGATTTACATGCACGACATTACCAGTACTTAGTCTTATAAGGATAACGCTCTTCATATTTCCCCTCTACTAACAACTTCATTTTTTCTTTAAGCTCACTAATTTTTTCCTTCTTAATAGCAGAGATGAAGACATTGTCTCTATCGAAGGTGTTCTTTAGATTTTCTTTCAAATCTTTTTCAATAGATTCTTTATTCTTCTTATCTAAATATTCATCAAAATTAAGCTTTCGATAAAGGTCCATTTTATTAAAAACCATAATGGTTGGCTTATCAATGGCTTCTAATTCTGTTAGTGTTTTATTGACTGTATGGATATGATCTTCATATTGTGGATGGGCAATATCTACGACATGTAAAAGGATATCACTTTCTCTTACCTCATCTAAAGTAGACTTAAAACTTTCAATCAAATGATGCGGTAATTTTCTAATAAATCCAACAGTATCGGATAAAAGGAAAGGCATTCTGTCTAAGACTACTTTTCGAACAGTAGTATCCAAGGTCGCAAACAATTTATCTTCCGCAAATACTTCAGATTTACTGAGTAAAGTCATGATGGTAGATTTCCCTACATTGGTATATCCAACGAGTGCTACCCGAATCATATCCCCTCTATTTTTTCGACGGGTTTGATTTTGTTTATCTATTTCTTCTAACTTATCTTTTAGTTTAGCAATTTTATCTCTAACGATCCGTCTATCCGTTTCTATTTCCGTTTCACCGGGTCCTCTCATTCCAATACCCCCTTTTTGTCTAGTTAAGTGCGTCCAAAGACCTCTTAATCGAGGTAGAACATATTGCATTTGCGCCAACTCGACCTGAGCTTTAGCTTGTGCAGTTTGTGCTCGACTGGCAAAAATATCTAAGATCAAGGTACTCCGATCAATAATTTTTACAGTTAGTTCTTCTTCTAATACAGAAACTTGTTTTCCTGTTAAATCGTCATCAAAAATGACCATTGTAATATCTTCATTGGCTTCTATATAATCTGCAATTTCTTGTAGTTTACCACTACCGACAAAGGTACTCCTGTTAGGGTGGGGGAGTTTTTGAGTAATTCTTTTTACCGTCTTCGCTCCAGCAGTCATTGCTAAGAACTCTAATTCATCTAGATACTCTATTGTTTTCTCCTCTGTTTGTTTGCCATGAATCAATCCAACTAATATGGCTTGTTCCTGCACTTTCCTGATTCCTTTACGCGCTTTTTCCCCTACATTCCATTCGTTATTTGATTCTTTTTTCTTCTTCGCCATATATATATTTATAATAATTTACGCTGGCTTAGCAACAACAAAATAATTGTTACTTGCCCGTACTTTAACTGTAAAAATGACTAAAAAATTCCATTAGTGAAGGAGATTAAGCAAGATGAAGCATTATAGTTAGTAATATTTTTATATAGATGCTTCAAAAAAAACCACGTAGCCTACCTATTTATGTGCGATACCTAACAAAATAGCGTAGCCAAATATACTGAAAGAGAATAGCCTCAACACCGTTTTTTAACAATGCTGAGGCTATCCTCTGAATCTATTAGTGTACTATTCTTTAGTAAGTAGGTCGAATCAATTAAACGGGTAATTTATAAACATCTTTTTCCGTCTAAGAAACCGAAAAAATAAGTCCGTAGCCCTGCTATCCTGCCTGGCGG
>JALZWC010000984.1 GCA_023300255.1 Saprospiraceae bacterium
TATATACCATAGCGTTCCTTGGAAGGCAGGTTCAATTTATTCATTGGCGACAGCCAATGCTGAATAGTTACTTATATTTCTACTATACTAATCCTTTCTAGGCTGCGTATCTCCAAGATATTGCATACCAGCGAGATTAGTCAAAACCGTCATAAAATCATCTCCTTTACGTAAAGAAGAAGCGGTATATTTTACAAAACTTCCAATATCTTCCACATCCCTTTCTGTCAATCGGCCTTCAAAATTAGGCATTCCTTTAGAGGCTAAAGCGCCATTCAAAATAATCTCCTTATGATTTTTGAAGACGCCTTCTGAAGAATGGGTCAAATCTGGGATAGCGCCACCACCTGTACCGAAAGCATCCCCATGGCATTGTACACAAAACTTGACATACAAGGTCAAGCCTCTACCAATATCTGCTGGTCCGCCCGTTGGTGCTAAAGCCGTTAACTCTGTTTTTGCAGCCATGATTTCCGCTGGCATTTCCGCATTCCCATCTATCTCGAAAGTATAAATTCTTCCTGGGTTCACATTCTCCGTAAACTTACGCGTCAAGCCCGTAATACCACCCCACCCTACTGCGATGCTTAAGTATTGTTTACCATCAATTGCATAAGTAACTGGTGGCGCTATAATACCAGTCTGTAAATCATGTTCCCACAATACCGTTCCATTAGAAGCGTCGTAAGCTTTTAACATACCTGTTGCATCTCCTTGAAAAACCAACCCACCTTTTGTCGTAATAATCCCTCCATTCCAATGAGTCAAAGGATGATCCACTCCCCATACTTCTTTCTGAGCAATAGGATCCCAAGCAACGGTTCTTCCAGAGGGTGCATATGGATTCGGGTCATCTGCTTTCATGACCATTGGCTTATATAATTTATCTCCATAACTTACATTCCATCCTGAGCCAGAAGCTCCTCTACCTACTTTATTAAAACTATTTTCTTCATCATGAGAAAAAGCTAGACTCACTTTATGTGTTGGAATATACATCAATTTCGTCTCCTTATTAAAAGCCATTGGCTGCCAATTGTGGCCACCATATGCACCAGGTGCAATGACTGTATTTTTACCTACATCCTTATACCTAGCATATTCCTCCTCTATTGGTCTACCTTTTTCATCCATCCCTTTTGCCCAGTTTTGTTTAGTATATGGTTCTGCCGAAATAAAAGAACCATCGGTTCTATCTAGCACATAGAAGAAGCCATTTTTAGGCGCTTGCATAATTACCTTTCGCATCTTTCCTTCTATCTCTAAATCTGCTAAGACCATTGGCTGCGTGGAGGTATAATCCCACGTATCTCCTGGGGTCGTTTGAAAATGCCATGCGTACTTTCCGTCATCCGCATTTAAAGCGACGATACTAGAAAGAAACCAATTATCTCCACCTCCTGGACTTCGGTGTAATTGATCCCAAGGTGTTCCATTTCCAACACCTATATAGACCAAGTTCAATTCAGGATC
Organism: Saprospiraceae bacterium; assembly: GCA_023300255.1. GTDB lineage: Bacteria > Bacteroidota > Bacteroidia > Chitinophagales > Saprospiraceae > JAFMDF01. The sequence goes on from JALZWC010000984.1 coordinate 1,474, forward strand.
ATAGACGATTGCATCCCAAACCGTTCCACCACCACCCATTGTCCACCACTCACCTGTCCATGTTTTAGCAGCTTCTTCTAAGATAGGATTTTCAAAAGGCTTAGATGGGTCACCGGGAACCGTATAAAAACGCCAGTTCTCTTTTCCTGTCTTTGCATCATAGGCAGATACATATCCTCTAGCATCAAATTCTGCGCCTCCATTTCCAATCAAAACATTTCCTTTTACAATTCTTGGGGCGCCAGTAATAGTATATTTTCTAGCACGGTCAACAGTTAACTTTTCCCAGTTAACTGTACCTGTTGCAGCATCTAAAGAAATTAAACGTCCATCTATTGTCCCAAAAAACACAGCCCCTTTATATAATGCTACGCCTCTATTGACTACATCACAACAAGCGATTTCCGCATATTCTGCTGGCACTTCTGGATCATATTTCCATATTTGTTCTCCCTTTCTTAAATCTATTGCCCAAACAACACTCCAAGGCCCCGTTAGATACATGACGCCATCAACCACTATTGGACTGGCTTCTATTCCTCTCATTACCCCTAAGTCAAGTGACCAAGCTAAACCTAATTTTTTAACAGTTTCCTTATTAATTTGATCCAAGGGACTGTATCGATCTTCTTGGTAATTTCGACCATGAGAGAGCCAATCCCCAGGCCTTGCGTCTGCATTAGTGATGGCTGCATCATCTACTGCATTAGTAGCAGCTTTTATAAACTCCGCAGTACCAGGTTTAGGTGGCTCTTGCTGACATTGAATGACCAATAAGAGGAGTAGCAAAGAATAGCTTGCTAGTTGAATCAGTTTTTTCATTTTCGCTTTATTGATAGTGAAGGTGTTTATTTCCATATATTTATTCTGCTAAAGGAACGAAAAAAGATAGGCATCCCCAAACAAATGATAGGAAATCAAAAACATATATTGCAATACACTCAAATCATCCACATAGTATTTTGCACACGTTACTAACAAAAAAAATAACCTCTTGGACAGTTAATCCAAGAGGCTATTAGCTTTTAGGCAAAGTGAAAGAATAAAGTAGCCATTTTAAACTGCCTAGCAAGCCCGTCCGCTTTGCGGTTCACTTGCTCTGCAAGCTCATCTTCTAATAAATCCTAAAAAAAGAACCGTAGCCCAGCTATGCTTATTTTTTTAGTATTCCTTAGAAGAAAAAATGGCTAGCTTAAAACGACCAATTTATTCTTACACTTTGCCTTAATGAAAAATTTCGCTTTTATGTAATAGACTTGTTACTACGCCAAACTTGGCGAAACGCGAGCATTAGGGCTATCCCCTGATCCATACTCATCTTTCACATTCTTTTTAATCCATTTTATACACTGCTCAAAATTTTCAAAAATATGCTCCTCTGATACAAGATCAGGTATGATGTCGATTCGTTCCATCATATATTTAGGTTGTTCTAACAAATTTACTAGTAATACCCGCTTGCCATTACTAACCAAATCAACCAGCGTATCTTCAATGGCGTATAGCCCAGACTGGTCCATATAGGGGGCCTTTCCCATTCTAATAATGATTGTAGAAGCCGTAGATGGAATTTGTTGAACAAGTTGTTGGAAGTTATTAGTTGATCCAAAAAATAAAGGTCCATTAACGTGTTTGATAAAAACCTCTTCTTTTAAGTTTCCAGGAAATCCTGCCTCATCCGACCAGGACTCTTCTTCCTGTAGGTTTGTTATTTTTGATTGTTCGGCAGTCAAGTCGCCTATCTTTTTCATAAACATTAAAGAAGCAATTACTAATCCAATGCCTACTGCGTATACTAAATTCCATACAGAGGAGAGTACCAATACAATTAGCATAATAGCTACCTCTGGTTTAGGCATGTAAGGGATTGCTTTTAAACCTTTATAATCCATCACCCCAATACCAACGGTAATCAAAATACCTGCTAATACTGCTGCAGGAATCCTAGAGGCCACAGGTCCTAAAGCCAATAAGATAACCAATAAGAGCAGTCCCGCGACCATACCAGATAATTTGGTCTTACCTCCTGCATTGATATTAACGACCGTTCTAATCGTTGCACCTGCACCAGGTATCCCTCCGAATAAAGCAGCTACAGAGTTACCAATACCTTGGCCAATTAATTCTTGATTTGGTTTGTGCTTCGTCTTGGTCATGTTATCTGCGACCACAGAGGTTAATAAGGAATCAATAGCTCCTAATAAGGCTAAGGTGATAGCGGTAAATATGTAGGGTGCAACACTAGCCAAGTCTAAATTCATAAAGATCCCAAATTGAGGAATGGGTAAACCACTTGGTATTTGCTCAATTGCCCGATAATCTAAGCCTAAACCTACTGCTAATCCAGACATGACCAACAAGGCAACCAATGTACTTGGAATGGCAGTTGTAATGCGTTTAAATCCATATATAATAAATATGGTTCCTAGTGCTAACAGTACTTCTAACCAATTAATATTCTTAATCGCTCTTGGCAAAACTTTGAGTGCTCCTATAATTCCTGATGATTCTTTACCTGCTAAAGTTTGAGCTTCTCTATTGATATCTGCTGTTGTAATTCGCTCTGCTCTTTTAATCGTTTCTCTAAAATCTTCTAATACTAAAATGCCTTCCCCTGCTTCTTCTTTAAGGATATTATCTAAAATAATTTCTTCGGCAAAGGGCTTAAATTGGTTGACATATTCAACATCTTCTTTTGGATAATAGCCTAAAGATGGAAGTATTTGAGTAATTAAAATGATCACCCCAATGGCTGTCATAAATCCAGACACCACGGGATAGGGTATATATTTGATATATTCTCCTAAGCCAATTAGGCCCAAGACAATTTGTATCAATCCCGATAATAGAAACACAATTAATATGGCGGGCAGGGCTTTAGTTACATCCCCATCAAAACTAGCAACGATTCCTGCTATTACGACCATACTGACAGCTGTCATAGGAGCAGTAGGTCCAGAAATTTGAGTAGATGTCCCTCCGAAAAGGGCTGCAAAGAAACTAATGAAGATCGCTCCATAAAGTCCTGCACTAGGGCCTAATCCAGAACTTACACCAAAGGCTAAAGCTAAAGGTAAGGCAACGATACCAGCAGTAAGTCCACCAAATAGATCTCCTTTTAAATGTTTAAAATCAAATCCAAACTTATTTTTCATTATAATGATTGTTAGGTTTCTGTTTTTCTTTATGCGATCATTTTAAAAACGAAAAAGTCTAGCATCTTTACTAATCCTTCTAACTCTCCATTCTCCAATTTAACATCGGTAAGAGAAGGCAAATGTTCTGCTAAATACATTTGATTATTAGACATCTCTAACATATTCGTAGCCAAGGTACAGGGATAAGGAAAATCAGGATTGATCTCTGTAATAATGCCACTGATTTTTTTATTCAATGCTTTGTACGGACTAAAATATCCTAATTTATTTTCTTCATCTACTTGGTGGATATGATAGGATTTCACTCCTTCATTTACTACAATTTGATGCAATAAATCTCTATCAACATATTCTGCGGGGGTAGCTAATCGTATAGTATCTACTAAGGTCTTTATAGCAATCTTTAATTGCTGAACAGGATCAGAGATATTCATTGTATTGAAGCCTATCCGAAAATCTACCCATTCCCAATACCAAGAAACCAAGTAAACCAATAACAAATGCTTATTTTCAAAATATCGATAAATGGAGGCTTCTGTAGAGCCCATTCTCATCGCCAATTTTTTGAAAGTAAAACCCTCTATTCCAATCTCATTAATGAGTTCAATACTGTGCTGAATGAGTTTCTTCCCCAATTTTGTGTCCTGAGGATCTCTTAAATACAGTTGTGCGTTTACCTTAATTTGAACCGATACAGACATAATTAATTGTTAGTATTCTGGTCTTGGATCGATCGATCAATTATAAATTGATCGACATTTTTATCCAATGATCAAAGGTTGGGAATGGTTCAATAATATGCACTCTTTTAATTGTTATGTTTCCTTTAGTGAAAAGAACAAAATAATTTGAGCCATTATACTTGTCCTGCCAGCCCGTCCGCTTTGCGGTCTGTCTAAAGCCAGATAGATTCACTTGCTGTGC
>JALZWC010000985.1 GCA_023300255.1 Saprospiraceae bacterium
ATATAATTAAAAATATTTTTTTTTAAAAAAGAATTAATAATCAGCTTATTAAGCTGAATTTTTTTTCTTTTTAAATTCAGAGAAATCTTTAAGATATTAAACTACAGGTCGACTGTTCTTCTAGAAGGGAATCTATAAAGAGAAGAATTTTTTGTACCATTGGAAGAAAAATATGCTTTACCATCTATTTGAGTGGCTTGAGACCGCTCATGAAATAAAAGGAGCAAGTCTTTTTCAATTTATTACCTTTAGGGCGGGGGTAGCGGCTATTTTATCTTTGATTATTTCAATCATATTTGGAGGTAAAATAATTCGCTTCTTACGAAAACAGCAAGTCGGAGAAACGGTTCGAGACCTAGGACTAAAGGGACAAAAAGAAAAAGAAGGAACACCTACAATGGGCGGTGTTATTATTGTATTAGCGATAATGATTCCTTGCCTTTTGCTCAATGATTTAACAAATACCTATGCATTATTAATGCTATTCGCGACTATTTGGATGGCAGGTATAGGTTTTTTGGATGATTATATTAAAGTTTTTAAGAAAGATAAAAAAGGACTTCACGGAAAATTCAAAGTATTAGGACAAGTCGTATTAGGTGCAATTGTTGGTATCGTGATGCTTTATAGCCAAGATATAGTGGTTAGAATGGATGTAGAGGTAGCTTTCGATAATAATTACACCATTACAGAAATATTAGAACGACCAATAGATGAGACAGATCCTTCAAAAGTGAAGGAGTGGGCTTATATTAAAGAAGCTTTAACGACTGTTCCTTTCTTGAAAAATAATGAATTGAATTATTGCAGATTTTTACCTTTTTTGGGGAAAGATGCTAAGAAATATGTCGGATTCTTGTTTATTCCTTTGATAATAGTAGTCGTATCTGCGGTATCAAATGGTGCTAACTTGACAGATGGATTAGATGGCTTGGCTACAGGTGTATCTGCTATAGTAAGTGGGACACTTTGTATTTTGGCATATGTATCTAGTAATACGGTGTTTGCGGATTATTTGAATATATTATATCTTCCTTATAGCGAAGAATTAGTTATTTATAGTGCTTGTTTGGTTGGAGGATGTGTTGGATTTTTATGGCATAATGCCTATCCAGCACGGGTATTTATGGGAGATACAGGAAGTCTAATGCTAGGAGGAGTAATTGCTACATTGGCTATTTTGATCAGAAAAGAATTAATGATTCCTTTACTCTGTGGTATTTTTTTAGCAGAAAATCTCTCAGTAATGTTACAGGTCTCTTACTTTAAATACACTAAGAATAAATATGGTGAAGGTAGAAGGATATTATTAATGTCTCCTTTACATCATCATTATCAAAAGAAGGGAATGCACGAAGCCAAAATTGTTTCTAGATTTTGGATTGTCTGTGTATTATTAGCGATACTCACAATGATTACTTTGAAAATTAGATAATAAGATTAGAATTACAACAATAAAAACTTGGTCCTCTTACTAGTTTCCTCGGAAACTTTAGTATATTGAATCGAGAACTGAAGTTAAGAAAGTATTTAATTTCTTACTCTTATACCATGAGAAAACTACATCTGCCTTTTCTGAGGTATTCTTAAAAACAATTAGGTATTCACTTAATAAGTTTTTACAGTACCCCACTCTGGACTATTTGAAAAACTTCCGAGAAAAGTTAAGCTTTTGTAGTGGTATTAACACATACTTCTTGCACTTATCATGCTGTGATAATTGAGCAAGGAATATTTAGAAGCTTTTTAAAAATGAATTGACGTATTGTTTGCAAGTCATTGATTCTTAGAGACTTCTCTTTTTTAGTAGCTAAAGCTATAGAAGAAAAGAGTTCTTTCTTAGAGTTAAGCTCGTCTGGCCAGTCGGACAGGCGCTTACAAATAATTACAGCATAGTTCATTAAAAAGACTTCATAAACAAAATTACTACGGGCTAAAAGTATTTAGGAAGATTTTTGACTAGTTCAAGAACTAATGTTCTATTGTCATTGCTGAGTCCCCCTCACTATGCTGACATTGACATGGTCTCTCCTTCCTTATATACCCTTAATACAAAATTAGATTAAAAGTTACTATTGAATATTTCAAGAAGTCAGATGTCAGATCGTTACGCTGTCAGATGTCGGATTGCTAATAACAATTAGAAGTATTAGATTGTCAATATCTGACATCTGAGCGTTTTAAAGTATTTTGAAACGGTCTGACTTCTAATTTCTGATAATTTCCAGTAGTTGCAAAATAATAAGTACATGTCCCTAAGTAGTAGAATCTCTGCTGAGTTAAGAGGTGATCCTGTAATATGGATGATCGTAGCCTTATTGGCGATGTTCTCTATTGTGATCGTGTATAGTTCTACAGGTACTTTAGCATTTCAATACCATCAAGGTGATACTGGGTTTTTCTTAATGAAGCACCTGTTATTGCTGGGTTTTGGTTTGTTTTTGACCTATATCTGCTACCTAATGCACCCCATGCGGTATTCCAAGATAGCAGCGACCCTCTTTCTGCTGGCCATACCGCTTTTAGTGTATACATTGGCGCTCGAAGGAGAGAACCAAGGTAGGAGATGGATTGAAATACCATTTGTAGGTTTGACTTTTCAAACCTCAGACTTTGCGAAATTAGCAGTCATTATCTATTTAGCTAAGGCGATATCTATTACAGAATATATTAGAGACTTTAATAGTGCTTTCTTGCCAGTAATCATTCCAGTAGTGATTATTTGCGGATTGATTGCACCAGCTGATTTATCAACTGCTATATTATTATTTCTAACCTGTATGCTCATGATGTTTATTGGTCGAGTAGATATGAAATATATTGGCTTGCTAATAATGTGCATGGTCATGGTCTTTGCGGTCTTAATTATTCTAGGTGACTTTTTTCCAGAAATTGTTCGATCTAATACTTGGTCTGCAAGAATGAGAGAATTCAATAGTAATGATGGCGGGTATCAAGTTCAACATTCTATGATGGCCATTGCGAGTGGTGGATTGATCGGATTAGGACCAGGTAACAGCTTGCTAAGAAACTCATTACCAAATCCTTATAATGATTTTATCTTTTCTACAATATGCGAAGAATATGGATTGATAGGAGGTGTTACGATCATTGGCTTATACTTACTTTTATTGTTTAGGGTAGCTAGATTAGTAACGAATAGTAGTAAAGGATTTAGTGCGATGTTGGCTTTAGGCTTGACTCTAAGTATGGTTATTCAAGCATTGATAAATGTAGCAGTAGCTGTTCATTTAATACCTGTGACAGGACAAAATTTACCATTAGTTAGTTACGGTGGTACTTCATTAATATTCACTTGCATCTCTTTCGGCATTATTTTAAGTGTAAGTAAGAATATAGAAAAGTTAAATATGGAGGGGGCTGCAGTAGATTAGGAATGTCCATTTATTAATGAACCATTCCTTAGCCTTTAGAATATGAATAAAAAATTAAAAGTAATCATAAGTGGAGGTGGATCTGGAGGACATATCTATCCAGCTATTGCGATAGCTAATGCCCTCAAAAAGCAACGATCCGACATGGATATTTTATTCGTAGGAGCCCAGGGGAAAATGGAAATGGAGAAAGTACCAAAAGCGGGCTTTCCAATTGAAGGACTGTGGATTAGTGGTTTTCATAGAAAATTGACATTACGGAATTTATCTTTTCCTTTTAAACTCATTAGTAGCTTATGGAAGGCTAGAAAAATACTTAAGAGATTTCGACCAGACGTAGTCATTGGTGTAGGTGGATTTGCGAGTGGACCTACTTTGGAGATGGCTAGTCGACTGGGAATTCCTATTCTAGTGCAGGAACAAAATTCTTATGCTGGTGTGACGAATAAACTATTGGCAAAAAAAGCAGATAGAATTTGTACAGGATATCAGGATATGGAGCGATTTTTTCCAAAAGATAAATTAAAATGGACAGGAAATCCTGTTAGAGCGGATATAAGAAAGTTAGATCATTTAAAAGAAGAAGGTTTAAAACACTTTAATTTAGATCCTAACAAAAAGACGATCTTATTATTCGGAGGTAGCTTGGGAGCTAAAACGCTGAACGAAGCGATGGCTGCCAACACAGAAGAACTTCAAAATAATAAAGAAATACAAGTCATTTGGCAAGCAGGGAAATTGTACATTGATACTTATCAAGCTACGGAAACTGCAAAATTACCTACTGTACAAATTCGAGCATTTCTCGATAGAATGGATTTAGCATATGCAGTGGCAGATGTGGTGATTTGCAGAGCAGGCGCCTTGACTATTTCTGAATTATGTATGGTTGGTAAACCAGCCATCCTTATACCCTCTCCAAACGTGGCGGAGGATCATCAAACTAAAAATGCAATGGCCTTAGTAGAAAAGGATGCGGCCATTTTTGTAGAAGATAAAGAAGCTAAACAACGAATGATTCTGGAAGCTATTCATATTATGAGCAACGAAGAATTAAGCAACAAGCTAAGCCAGAACGTTCGCCAATTAGAAAAACCAAATGCTGCTAATGATATAGCGGCAGAGGTTTTGAAGTTAGTCTCTTAAAAGATCGCTTCGCTGTCAGATCGCTATGCTGTCAGACCGTTCCGAAATACTTCGGAACTGTCAGATCGCTACGCTGTCAGATTCCAGCATGATGTGAACGGTAAGTTGTCAGAGTGATTCTAAGAAGTTAGATATTTGTATAGTCAACATCAAAAATCTGACTTCTGACAGTTCCGTTAGCGTAAGCTAACCAGAACGATCTGACTTCTGACTTCTAAACAAACAAGTATTAATAATTGAAAAAACCACTACAAAAACTAGAATTAGTACGAACGCTTAAATTTATTGGATCTTTGGTTTTGGTCTTATTTATAATAGGAATAGTTATAGCAGCGGCCAAGCGAAAAACAGCTACTAAAACAAAAGCTGTGTCGATACAAATTAACCCACTGCCAGAAGGCCGAGACCTAATAGCAGTAGGAGATGTCTTGGCGATACTAGATAGAAGTTTTGGTTTCTCTTTAGAAGGGATGCCGCATGGAGCAGTCAATATAGAACGAGTAGAAAGAGTCCTAGAGAATGATCCTTTTGTGGAGGAGGCAGATGCTTATATTGATGCAGAGAACTCCGTGCAAATTGTGATTACCCAGCGTGTCCCTGTAATGCGAATTATTGATGGATTAGGTGTTAATTATTATTTAGACACTAATGGTAAAAAGTTGCCATTATCAAGGAATTATACAGCTAGAGTGTTGATTGCATCAGGAAATATTCCACCATTTATTCCAGATTTCATAACACAAAAAAAACATCTATTGTTTCAAACATTTGATTTGTCTAAACAAATTTTAGCAGATGATTTTCTATGGGCAATGGTGGAACAAATTTACTTAAACAAACAGAAAGAATTTGTTTTAATACCCAAACTGGGAAAGCAAAAAATTTACTTAGGTACTTATGAGAATATGCCTAATAAGTTAGCGAATTTAAAATTGTTTTATTCAAAAGCAATCGCAGAGGAAGGATGGCAAAAATACAGTGCTTTTGATTTGAGGTATAATGGACAAATTGTAGGAAGACGATAAAAAAATATTGATCAAGGATTAATTGCAGTCAAATCAATAAATTAACAACCAAGGATTACACTATAAGCAGTGCGTATCAATCAATCAGATAGTTTAATACTCGCTACTTATTTACTTGAAAACACTTGACCATGGAGTTAAACACTAATGAACGAAAAGAATTAATTGTCGCATTAGATATTGGGACAACAAAAGTTTGTGCTATTGCAGGCAGAAGAAATGAACACGGTAAACTAGAAGTGCTAGGTATCGGGAAAGTAGCATCTACAGGTGTTATCAGAGGAGTTGTAACGAATATAGAAAAAACAGTAAAAGCTATTGCAGATGCGATAACAATGGCAGAAAGACAAGCTTCTACCAAGTTTAGAGTAGTGCATGTGGGTATTGCTGGACAACATATTAAAAGCATGCACCATCGAGGTTTATTGACAAGAGATGATGTGAATACAGAAATTGGCGATGGTGATATTGGTAAATTGGTAAGTGATATGCATCGCTTAGTATTGCCGCCTGGAGATAAAATTATTCATGCTATTCCACAGGATTATACCGTAGATGGAGAACAAGGAATTTTAGATCCAATCGGTATGTCAGGAATTAGATTAGAAGCCAATTTTCATATTATTACTGGTCAGATTACGGCTTCCAATAATTTGAGAAAGTGTATAGAAAAAGCAGGATGTGAAGTAGCAGATATTACTTTAGAGCCCATTGCCTCTTCTGATTCTGTACTGAGTGAAGAAGAGAAAGAAGCTGGTGTAGCACTTGTAGATATAGGAGGAGGAACTACAGATATTTCTGTATTCTACGATGGTATATTAAGACATACTGCAATTGTTCCTTTTGGTGGAGATGTTGTTACAAAAGATATCAAGGAAGGATGTACTGTGATGAAAAACCAAGCGGAAAAATTGAAAGTTAAGTTTGGTTCTGCTTTAGCAGCAGAAGTATATGATAATCGAGTGATTGCCATTCCGGGTTTAAAAGGAAGAGATCCTAAAGAAATATCTGAAAAAAATCTTGCACTAATCATTCAAGCAAGAGTAGAAGAAATATTAGATTATGTAATGCATCAGATTCAATTATCTGGATATGAACATAAATTGATTGCAGGAATTGTATTGACTGGCGGTGGTGCTTTATTAAAAAACATAGATAAACTTACGGAATTTCATACAGGTATCACTACTAGAATTGGTATACCAGCAGAACAATTAGCTAGTGGGAATCTAGAACAACTCTATAGCCCTGTATATTCTACCGTAGTCGGTTTATTATTGAGAGGAATCGAAAAAATAGAGTCTGGTGAATTGGTTTACTCTCATGAAATAAAGGTACCTGTATTAGAGGAAGTACCTTTAGTAGAAGAGGTGTTGGAAGAAAAATCGACTAAAGAAGATAAGAGCTATTCAAAAGTATTTAAACGAATTAGAGATTGGTTTGAAGCAGAACCAGACGCGGAGTATTATTAGTCGTACTATAAAAAATAGAGAAGGAGTCCGTTTAAATATTAACAAAATCTGTATCTATTTTTAAAAATGAAGGTAAACAAAAAAGAAATCAAATTAACTGAGAAAACTATCGAACTATGATTTTTGATATGCCCAAGGATGGAGGATCCATAATTAAAGTACTAGGTGTGGGTGGTGGAGGAAGTAATGCAGTCACGCACATGTTTAAGCAAGGTATTGTGGGCGTAGACTTCGCTATAAGTAATACAGATATCCAAGCAATGGATACTAGCCCTGTGCCAGTAAAACTACAACTAGGTCCTGCTTTAACAGATGGTCGGGGTGCTGGCTCTAAACCTCAAGTAGGTAGAGAAGCTTGTATTGAATCATTGGAAGAAGTGACTCGGTTTTTAAGTGATGGAACGAAGATGCTGTTTGTAACGGCAGGTATGGGTGGTGGCACTGGTACAGGAGCCGCTCCTATCATAGCTAAGACTGCACAGGAAATGGGAATTTTAACAGTGGGGATCGTTACATTACCTTTTACATTTGAAGGTCGAAGAAGAATGTCTCAAGGGCATGAAGGACTAGAAGAATTAAAAAATAATGTAGATACATTAGTCGTCATTTCTAATGATAAGCTTCGTCGTATATTTGGGAATCTTTCCTTAACGGAAGCCTTTGGGCAAGCGGATAGTGTCTTAACGACTGCAGCTAAAGGAATTGCGGAGATTATTACCGTACCAGGATATGTCAATGTAGATTTTGAGGATGTGAATACAGTGATGCGCGGCAGTGGTGTTGCGATAATGGGTACTGCGGCAGCGGAAGGAGATGATAGAGCAAAACGAGCAGTAGATGATGCTTTAAATTCTCCTTTATTAGAAGATAGTAATATCAAAGGTGCCGAGCATATATTATTAAATATTACTTCTGGTGTTAAAGAAGTAACAATGGACGAGATTTTTGAAATTACAGAATTCGTTCAAGAAGAAGCAGGTTTTGGTACCAATTTGATTTGGGGTAATTGCTTTGATGAATCCTTAGGAGATAAAATAAGCGTTACGATAATTGCTACTGGTTTCGAAAGTAAAATAGATAAAATAGAGAAAGAAGAAGATACAAGAATAGTTGTGAATTTAGATGATGAAGAACCTGTGCGGTCCAAAAAAAAAGATCCTCAGGATTTGACATCCCTGAGTTTTAATACAGAGGAAGCTAATATTTTTGAATTCGAGGATGTTCAGACTAGAGTGGAGCGATATAGAAAAGGGCATTATTCTTATGAAGAACCCTATCTTAAGGAAGATAAAGAAACAATAGAACAACGTGGTCAAACAGAAAAGAGTGATAGAAAGAAAAGCAAAGGATCTGTGTCAAAGCTAAATAACCCAAGAGTAATTAATGATCTGGAAAATCAGCCAGCGTATTTAAGACGAAATATTAAGCTAAATAAAGTGAAACACTCTTCTGAGGAAGCACATTCTAATTGGTCCGTATCTGATGAAGAAGAACCAGATATTACTTCCAATAATTCTTTCTTACATGGTAATGTTGACTAAGAATGACTTTTAATTCATGACGTTTATTCAAATTTTCCAAGCTTAACAACCTCATCCCTAAAAAAAAATAAAGGCAGTAAAAACTGTCTATAAAAGATATCGAATCTTTCTTTCTTGGGCAGTCTAATTTTAGGCTGCCCATTTTTTATTTCTAAAAGGAAAACTATTTTTGTTGCTTAGGAATGTGTATGGAATAAGTTCGTAATTTAGGGTAGCTTATTTTGTTCTTAGTTTTTGCTTTAATGAAGGATAATTGTTGATACT